>DATKMG010000829.1:0-2350 GCA_035541995.1 Terriglobia bacterium | reverse complement strand
CCAGCGTAGAGCCAGAAGGAAAGATGCCAACCCCCACGCTGTCAGGGTAGCGAGTTCCCCAGACTGGCTAATCAGGCTCGATCCTTCCAGGATAACTGATCGGAGTGCATCGTTAAGCGCGGTCAAGGGTAAAGCATGGATGAAAGGTCGGAAGATTCCAGGGAAGCGCTCGGCGGAGAAGAAAACTCCTGACAACACGTACATTGGCAGCATTACCAGGTTCATCAATCCCGTAACCGTCTCGATTTTCTGGGCTCGGCTGGCCACCAACAATCCCATCCCGGCAAAGCACATTGACCCGAGCAGCCCCACTACGACAATACTGCTCAAAGAACCCCTGATGATCATGCCGAACACCAGCCGTCCAAAAGCCAGCAGCAGGAACACCTCAGCAACCATGAACACTAGACGACTGAAGATCATGGCCAGCATAAAATCCGAGCGTCGCATGGGAGTCGCCATCATGCGTTTCAGTAGTCTCTTAATCCGCATGTCCACGATGACGTAACCTACCCCCCACATCCCACCGCCCATCAGGTTCATGCCGAGAAGGCCCGGGATCAAGAAATCGATGTAGCGAGCCCCGGGCTCAACAATGATTTGGTCATGGGTTGATAGGGGATCCTGTCGTCCCGCGGCACGCTGCAAGACTGCGTCCACGTTCGACCGGGCCAGGAGGCTATCGGGGCGCATCCGGTCGAATTGGTACTGAACCGGCTCTCCCGGGACCACCACAATGGCTACTTTCCCCAGGCGCAGGCTATTGTGGGCCTGATCGGCACTGAGGATTTCTGCCTGAATGTTCCCGGAACTGTTCAACGGCCTGGCCAGGGTTTCCGCGCCAGGCCGGTTGATCACGGCAACGAAGGTCTTCTCGGGAGGGCGATCCCTGAAGGCAATCCCCAGGCCGACGGCCAAAAGCAACGGAAAGACAAAGACCCAGAAGATCACCTCGGGCTCCCGCCTGAATTCCCGGAATCGGCAGACAGATAATTCCCAAAAAGGCGTCCACCTACTCATCCCGCAGATGCCTCCCTGTCAGTTTGACGAACACGTCTTCCAGGCTGGCATGGCGCGTGGTGAGCCGTGCCAGGCTGTTTCCTGTCTCCTGCAGCAGGGCAATCAAGGAGGGAATGGCCAGATGGGGTTCATGGACATGAAGAGCAAAGCCCTCCCCTTCGGTTCGGACGGCCTTGACTGAAGCGGTTTCAGCCAATCGTCGTACCAATGACTCACGTCCATCGCTGCTTTCCAGTGCAAACTCGATGACATGCTCTCCGCCGAGGGCCGCAATCATTTCTGCCGGTGAGCCCAGCGCAATCACTTTGCCGTAGTCAACGATGGCGACCCGATCGCAGAGCCGTTCAGCCTCATCCATGTAATGGGTCGTGAGGAGGATAGTTCCGTTATCCTGTTTGAAATGGCGAACGATGTCCCACAACTGTCGGCGTGATTGAGGATCGAGCCCGGTCGTTGGCTCGTCGAGAAATAGGATGCGAGGATCCCCCACCAAGGCACATGCCACGGCCAAACGCTGGCGCTGGCCACCGGAAAGCTTGTTGACCCATGTGTCCTTCTTTTCCGTCAACTCCACCAACTCCATCACAGACTCCGGGTCACGGCCCTTCTGATAGAAGCAGCGAAACAAGCTAAGTACCTCTCCCACGGTCAACTTTTCGGGAAGCTTGGTTTCCTGAAGCGAAATGCCCAGTTCTTCACGAAGCTGGCGGTCGTGCCGTCCCCAGGTCCTTCCCAGAATCTCCACTTCTCCACGCGTCGGTGCCAGCAAGCCTTCCAGGATTTCTATGGTGGTGGTTTTGCCGGCTCCATTGGGCCCCAGCAGGCCAAAACACTCTCCGGTCCGGACCTCCAGGTCAAGTCCGTTGACGGCATCTACCTTATTGTCGTAACGCTTGTAGAGATCTTTGCAGCGGATCGCCAGCTCCATGTTCGCCATCTTAGCATAGGCAAGGGGGCATGGGAGAGGAACCTGACGGTCGAGGAAGGATCGACCAAAGAAAAGGCTTGAAGGGTAGTGATAGCGCGTTCCCCTACGTCTTACCAGATTTCGGTTGCAGGGCTGCTGACACAGGCGAAACCGCCTCTACCACTCGCTTAGCAGAGGATTATCCGGACGCTCTCGACTTTCTTTCACCCATCCCCTTACCTCTCAATGCCCTCGTTGACAGCTATGAATCGGGAGATACGATTGATTATTCATCAAGACCAGGGCCCAATGTTCGAGCATCACGCGGCTCAAGAAATTTTGGGGAAGCTAAATCGCTCGCCCAAGAAAAGCGTTAAGTTCTTGTTTCAATTTGTCCCTTAGGTCGAGAGGATTGTCGTACTC
>DATKMG010000828.1:0-7473 GCA_035541995.1 Terriglobia bacterium | reverse complement strand
CAGGGTGGAAAGAGACGGGTCAACTTTGCCGGTCTCAATCTGACTGATGAGGCTTGCCGAGACTTCCACCATGGCCGCCAACTTGCGGACCGATATCCCTTTGTTCTCGCGAGCCTCCCTGATTCTTTCACCAACCATCATCATATGCACCTAACGAATTTCCTGGAGGTTGTCCAAGAATATGTGCACTTAGACCGCAAGGAGCTTCCGGGCAACCTCTGCTGCCGCTGCCGCATCAGGAGCGTAGGCGTCAGCGCCGATCGACTCAGCATATTTCTTGGTTATAGGCGCACCGCCGACCATGACCTTCACATGAGGGTATCTCATTTTGACCGCCTGTACCGCCTCGGCCATGGCCGGCATGGTGGTCGTAAGCAGCGCCGAGAGGCCGACGATGTCGGGGAGATGCTCCTCGTAGGCGGCAACAATCCTGCTCGCGGGCACATCCACGCCCAGGTCGACCACGTCGAATCCATTTGCCTTGAAGACCAGCGCGACGAGGTTCTTCCCGACGTCATGCAAATCACCCGATACGGTTGCGATCATGAACTTGCCGAGCTTAGTTCCACCCGAAGATTTGACCAGTTCGGGCCCAAGGTGATCCGATCCGGCCTGCATGGCCATGGCGGCTATGAGCATCTGCGTGATGAAGGCTTCTCCCCTGGAAAACGCCTCTCCGACTTCCCGAAGGCTTTCGATCATAACGTCCAGGAGTTCACCGGCAGTATGTCCTTCGCCCAACAAGGCGTCCAGTTCGACCTTGACCGCTTGCTGATCCCCCGCCTTGATTGCAGCTCGCAAATTCTCCATAAGTCAAAACTCCCTCGTCAATTCCTGAATTCCTAAATGTCTAAAGATAGAGGATAAGTCCCCCACTTGGCGATGGCGTCGTAAAGGGCCAGGACGTTTGCAGGTGGGACGTCCGCCTGGATGTTGTGCACCGCACACACTACCAGGCCCCCGCCAGGCGCCATCGCTTGCAGAACGTGGCGCACCTCAGCCTCAACGTCGGTGGGTGAACCGGTAGGCAGGACCTGCTGTGAGTCGATGCCTCCCCAGAAGCAGATCTTGTCCCCGAACCTTTGTTTGAGGCCCTCGGCTTCCATGCCGTGAGCCCGCACCTGCACCGGATTCAATATGTCGATCCCCAGGTCGATGAAATCGGGGATGAGGCTGGAGGCCGCGCCGCAGCAGTGATAGAAGATCCTGGCATTCGTCTTCCTCCGTATGAGCTCAATGGCCTTTGCCTGTCGAGGCCTAACAAATTCCCTGTAGTCGCCGGGCGACATGAGTGTAGTCTGCTGCCCGGCCAGATCACCCCCCTGAATCACCACGTCCAGGTACTGGCCGCATGCCGAAAGCACGTGATCGAGAAACTGCAGGTGCAGTCCCAGGGTCTTGTCCAGGAGGGCATGAATGAAGTCTCGGTTGAGGGCCATGTCCATGTAGAACTGTTGCATGCCCCGGAGCTTCCATGCGCGTTCGTACCAGGTTTCCCAGGCGAAATCCCCAATGACGGCGTACTGACCTTCTTCAGCAAGTTTTCGGGCGCGTTCGACTACGTCATCGAGAAGGCCGGGGTCGCATGGATCGGGCCATGCATAAGAATCCAGGTCTTCGATCTTGGCCTTGGCAAGCGGGCTGTCGACTAGATTGTAGTAAAGGGTTGTCGGAGTCTTCACAAACCCGCACCCCCACTCATCGACCACATACAAGCCGCGGTCGGTCTGCTCAGGGGCAAACTGCCACGATCTTGGCCGTCCGGCATGGACATAGCGAGTGTCGACGCCGAGGCGCTGTAGAATGTCCTCTTCGGGATCGACGGTTTGCCTCAGCCAGTCGAAGACCTCGCGTTCGCGGTCGATCCCGAGCTCTTTGAGCAGACTGTTGTAAGCGATCACGGAAATAGTGGTCACCCATCCCCCGAGGTCGCAGGGCACGCGATCTGGGGCTTCGTGGTTGAGGGCGGTTAGGAAACGTTCTCTGGAATTCATACGTAACATCCTCTATACGGCTCGCCGCAAGCTAGCCAAAAACCAGCTTTGGCAGCCAGGTGACGAGCGACGGAATATAAGTGATGAGGCCGAGGGAAATAAGGAGCGGAATGAGGAACGGGGCGCAGGCCCGGGTCACCTCGGAAACACTCATATTGGCCATGTCAGACATGATAAAGAGTCCTACTCCGAAAGGCGGAGTCAGAAAACCAATGCACACGTTCAGTACCTCCACTACCCCCCAGTGCACCATATCGATTTGATAGGCTTGCAGGATGGGCAAGATCATGGGTGTTAAAACTAGGATAATCGCGCAGATGTCAAAGAAACATCCGGCGATGAGGAAGGCTATATTGAGGATGAGCAGAACTACCCACGGCTTGTCCGTCGCTGACATGATGGCGTTCTTGACGAGGATCGGGATGTTCTCCATCGTCACCACCCAGCCGAAGACGGATGCCGCGCCCATTATAACAAGGATGAGGGCCGTCATGACCGCCGAGCCCACCAGTAATTCCGGAAGTTTTTTGAGGCTGAGCGATTTGTACACGAAAACGGAAATGAATAGGCCATAGACCACAGCCACAGCAGCG
This sequence comes from Terriglobia bacterium, assembly GCA_035541995.1. GTDB lineage: Bacteria > Acidobacteriota > Terriglobia > Versatilivoradales > Versatilivoraceae > DATKMG01. Next base: position 4,886 of record DATKMG010000828.1, on the reverse strand, counting down.
GCTTCAGTCGGTGTAAATACTCCCGACATGATACCACCAAGAATAATCGCCGGCGTGGCCAGAGCCGGACCCGATGTCTTGAGAGTTGAAAGGATTTCACGAAACGAGGCTCGCCTCGGATCGCGCGGGTAGTTGCGCTTGACGGAGTAAATGTACACCATGATCATCAGGCACACACCCATGATCATTCCCGGGATAACACCTCCAACGAAGAGACGCCCGACCGATTGTTCGGCAATCATCCCGTAAAGGATCATCTGCACGCTGGGCGGTATAATCGGCCCAATGATCGAGGCCGCCGAAAGGAGCCCCACCGAAAAAGGCTTATCAAATCCCGCCTTCTGCATCATCGGGAGTTCAAGCTTCCCGAGGCCGGCGGCTTCGGCAGTGATCGTGCCGGAGATTCCTGCAAAGATCATGGAGGCCACGACGACCACATGTCCCATAGCTCCGCGCGTATGTCCGACAAGGGCCCGGGCAAACTTGAACATTTCTTCCGAAGTGCGTCCGTAATTGATAATATCCGCCGCCAGGATGAAGAGCGGCAGGGCCAGCAGAGGGAACGATTCGAGGCTTGCCATCATACGATGAGCCAGGATGACGAGCGGCACCTCTTTGATGCAAGTGAGATAGAAGAGGCACGAAAGCAACAGCGCTAAGAAGACCGGAATGCGCATCGCCATCAGGACAAGCAGCACTGAAATGAGGATCAGAGCGTTCACAGGTTGCACTCCTCTCCTTTGCCGGAATCTTCGCTGCTGGGGCTTGGCTCTTCGGGAAAGGCCGGCAGACGTCTGAGATCGGCAATAAATCGTTGGACTTGGTAGTACAGCATGATGATGAAACCGACCAAGAGCGCCGCTGCAAACCAGAACTCACTGATGCGGAGTGCGGGTGTTGTGCTGTAGGAAAGGCGCTCCGTCAGATTCCAACCCTGCCATATCATGACGCCCATACAGATGAGGATGAGTATGTGATTGATCTGACTGAGCGGGCGCATCACGCTTGCAGGAAGCAGGTCCGTGAAGATGGTGATGCTTACGTTTTTGTCCTGGCGAACCAGGACGGCCCCGCCGAGAAAAGTGAGCCAGATCAGGCCGAGCAGACAGATCTCTTCGCTCCAGAAGAGGGGGGCGTTGAAAACATAACGCATCACCACGCCGGAAAATAGCACCACCACAATCACACCATGAACGACGGCAATCGTCCAATAAAGCAGCCCACCGACTATTTTGTTCAACGCGGAAATCATAGCATTACGCCTCAACCACCGAAGAAATCCGGGCCCTCCGGTACGGCCTCGCTCCTAGCTACTGGGCTAATTGATCTTCGTGCGACTTCGTGGATTTTAATCTTCTATTCTTTGCCGAGTTTCTTCAGAAGCCCTGGAGACCAGAGGCCGGATTTTTCCAGCTCCGGGTAAGCCGTGGCGGCCTTTTTCACCCAGATGCTCCGGTCGGCATCCTTGAAGACGACCCCGGACTTCTCGATTTCCTTCTGAGCTTCGCCCTCAAGCCCCTGGCCATAGCTGACGAACCAATCGGCGGATTCCTGGGAAGCTTCACTCAAAGCCTTCTGAACATTGGGCGGGAGCGATGCATATTTCATATCGTTGATCCAGGTGACATCGTACAGATTCAACCAGTCGAGCTTGGTGCAAAAATTGAGCTGCTCAAAGAACTTCTCGTCTCGAACCTGCACGATGTTGTGCACCATGCCGTTCACCACGTTCTGGCTTAAGGCCATGTAAACCTCACCCCAAGGCAATGGTACGGCTGTTGCGCCGAGCTTGTTCCAGGTGTCCACGAGAGCTTTCGACTGCCAGACGCGAAGCTTTATGCCGTTTAGCTCGTCGGGGGTCATCACTTGGCGCTTCTGGGTCCAGAGGTGGACGGCCGGACGAAAAGCAAAGCCGGGGAGGGTCCGAATCGCCAGCTTCTTGCGGACTCGTTCCCGAACTTCCTGCAGGTAAGGATCCTTAACCAGTTCCTCACGCGTCAACATGAAGGGGGTACCATAGATCGTATAGTCTTTGTCGAAGGCGTCCATGAAGCTTTCAGCCTCCATGCCCATGTCAATGGTGCCCATCGAGATTCCCTGCATTATCTCTTTGATGTTTCCAAGCTGCTGGGCGGGATAGATTTCGATTTTTACCTTCCCGTCAGTCTTGGCCGCAACAAGCTCGGCAAACTTCTGCGCCTTCTTGTCCAGCATGCCGTTCGGAGCAGTGATGTGAGCCAACTTCAGAACGATCTGATCCGCGGCCTGAGCCTTCATAGCCCAGCCGGGCACCAGCATGCAGACTGCCACGAGGATCCAAAGTGTTCTCTTCATGTTGCTTTCCTTTTTTCGTTTGTCCGAAGTTTGCGTGATACACCTTTACCCTTACGGGCGCATTATGGAAGCGATGGAAATCATGTGTCAAGTATAATTTAACATGTTAAGTCACTCTTACGCTATCCGAAATGGTTCAACATATTGGCAGCAGTATAAGGATCACGCAGAACCTGACCTGACCCCCCCGGAACTCTTCGCAGGAATGACGGAGACAAAGCACATCACGAGCCTTTCAGGTCCGTCATCTCAGACGACAAAATGGCTATTATCCTTAACAATCACTCTAAATCACTAGATGGGAAGAAAGGCTTTGGAGGGTCTCAATCTGTTGCCTTCATTTGTGAAGGTATTTCGGGATCCTGTCCAGAATGTCCGGACCGACTGAGGGGCGAGCAGGCTGCTCGCCTAGTTCGACGGCGCTCTCAGCAGACTCCCTCGGACCGCCCTCCTCATATAGTTTGATCGATTGGCCTCGGACTAGGGCAAGCGCCTCTCCGGCATCATTGACGAGGTCAAAATCCACCGGCTTCCCAGACTTCCGCAATGCCGAGCTTATGTCTTGCAAAACCTTGCGCTTTTCACCATATGACAAGTTCGGCCACCGCGAGCCTGCGGTAAAGACCGTGTGGTCCTCATTTGCCGATGAAATCAGGTCGTCGTTTATCCAGCGCTGGAGTTCAAGCTTAATTATTCCCGAACCCGCGGCTTTTGCCATGTCTTCTGCTGCCTGTAACGGAGTCTTCCCCTCAGGAGTTTCCCGGCGGAGCGCTTCAGCCCGTTTTTCAATGGGGGCTTCCGCCATGGGCATAATGACGTCTTTAAAGAGGAAGAACAACATGATTCCTATTGGGATAGCCATGATATACCCCAGCACTCTGGCAGGAATGCGCTCGGTCAACCTCTTCTCGGATTCAACAGCTTCCCATCTCTCGCGGCCTGGGAGGACGTGGCCGCATTCCGGACAACTGAGCATCCTCTCGTTGACATGCGCGCCGCACCGCGGGCAGAAATTGGGGTCTTGGTACGCACCTTCGCGGGCCCTGATCTCTTCCACCGGATCTGCAGGAGTGAATTCGTAAGGCTCAGGTATGGGGATGCGGATTTCCGGCTCTGTTGGAGCGATCGCGCGGCGTGATTTGAGTTCGGCAGGATCGAGAAGGTTCTTTTCCTGCAGGACTTTTATCAGCTTGGCAAAGATGCCTGGAGTAAGGTTGTGCAGGCGCATCAGCTCTTCGTCAGTCTTCCCTTCCCGGAAATTCTGAAGGAACACCTTTGCATTTATTTTTTGAGAACTCTTCTCCATGAGGGATCACCACCTGTCATTCATATACCGATGAGTCGACCATGCTCTGTCGGGCGGGCGTCGCACTCGGTGTGAATACCCACTCCAGCCCCCAAAGCCTGACGGAACCCTCGTTGCTTCCGCTCGCGACGAGTGACAAGTTAGGGAAAAAACACGCTGCCCTGACCGGCAAGGAGTGTCCTTCCAGTACGGCGGCGCATCGTTCCTCTGAAATGTCCCAGATCCGCAATGAACAGTCATCGGATCCCGACAGCCAATACCTTTCATCGGCGGCAGGAACTAGAGCCCGCACCGCAGATTTGTGGCCCTTGAGAATCGCCACATTCACTCCTGAACCTACCATATATACCATGACTTCACCGGATTCCATCCCGGCAACTACCCTGTCTTCCGACGCTGTGGGGACCAACGAGGTTATCTTTATGCCAAGATCACGGAACGCACTGAGATTGCGGCCGTCAACCACGGCCCATCGCTGGATGCGTTTCTCCTCCCGCAGGCTGTACACCGTGTCCAGCCGCTGGGAAAAGCAGACCAGATCGCGGCCGCCGATTGGTGCCCCTACGCTCTGCCTTTGACCCGTTTTCAAATCAATGCGCACCGGTGAATTGTCCCGGTCCATTGCAGTGATTTCCAAACCCGTCTCTGAAAGCGATATCGGCAGCCGCACTTCCGGTATTTCTTCTTCAAGCTCCCCGCCAAGGCGCCACCTTCTGAGAACTCTGTCCACGCTCCAGGTGAGTATCCCGCCGATCCTGGGGAGGAACCGGACCTCCCTCACCGGGCTGTTGACTTTGAATCTCCGCGTGCACCGGCCTGTAACGACGTCCCATATTGCTGCAACGCCGTCGAGTCCGCCTGTCAGAAGTTGCAGGCAGTCGAGGCTAGGCGCCAAACTGGACACTCCATCTTCGTGTCCTGCAAAGGACCTGACAAAGGTGGCGGATTTCAGTCGCCCTCGCGATGAGCGGTGCAGAGTGTTCCGGACCAGGATAGCCTCCTTCGACCAAGAGAACCCCGGAACGCTCCTCACACGCTCGAAGCTGGCGAGAGCCTCCTCCCGCCGTCCTTTTTGCCATGCTGTGTTAAAATCTTGAATCGCGGCGTCAAAGGCACTGTGCAAACCCACGAGATCCTCGAAGGTCTTGGGACGGCAAAGAGCCGGTTCGAGAAAGTCCTTGGCAAACCAGCCTGTGTCAATGGTCCATAGTCTCACCGAGCCTCGAGTACCACCGGTGACAAGTCG
>DATKMG010000827.1:0-3280 GCA_035541995.1 Terriglobia bacterium | reverse complement strand
GAATGTTCTGCACTTAGACTGCCTTAGGATGTACAGTATCGATTAGTTGCGGCCTTACAGGTTTCCAGGGCTGAATCAGCGGCAGCAACAGACAAACCCCAAGAAGACTTCGCCAATAGACGTACATGGCCTTGGGGGTTTTCAAGCGCAGCATTAAGGGGACGGCGGTTCCGGCAATCACCAACAGACTGATCTGGACACTATAAGCCACGAGGTTTTGGAACCAGAGAGGGGTCATCATGGCTACTCCTCCATGAGGCGGAAAATCTCTCTCAAGTCCTTCTCCGAAAGCTTGCGATCCTTCACCAGGTATAACATAAGGGGCTTGGCAGACCCATTGAAGACCCGAGTGACAAATTCCTGAACCATCGATCGAATCACCTGGTCCTGTGGCTTGGAGGGATGGTACAAGTAGGCACGGTCCTGCCGCACTTTTTTCAAATATCCCTTCTTCTCCAACTTGTTCATGACTGTCATGACGGTTGTATAGGCAATCTTGCGCTCCTGGAGCATCACTTCATAGACGTTCCTCACCGTGGCTCTCTTCAATTGCCAGACGACTCTCATGATTACCAGTTCTAGCGGACTTAAAGGCTTGAGATTCATATTACTATCTGTATAGTACTATCTGAATAACAAGTCAAGCCAAAAAACATCTGTTGCCAATCCGCAGATGCTGCCGACCTCGCTAGCCCACGGCGTCCGGTAATCCTTTAGCCTCCACCCCTTGGTCTTGCCCGTGAGTGCGACACCAAAGTCCGAACTCCAGTGCGGGGCAGCTCATTCGCCTTGCTGTTCAATAAAAGTTTTCAGTCGGGAATTATCAGTGGGACAGACAGTCAAGCTGATCATGAATTCCTTTTATGGCACTTCGACAATTCTTGTAAGGGCACCCATTTTCGTTTCAACCCCTTCGCGCACGACGGCCTTTACTTTGTAGCGGCCGGGGGGGACGGCCACCTCCAACTTCAACGTGATGCCATTGTTAACCATCTGGGCATAACCGGCATCGGAAAGACTAAACTCGATATTCTTCTCAACGCCGTCGACATAGCGATCCTGTTCATCAAGAATCATCATAACCAGACTCACGAGGTTCTTGTGACGGGATTCTTCATCTAAGAACTTTACCCTGCGCATTTCTACCAGCGTCAGCAGGCTCAATTGGTAGCGGTTGTCGTCTAGTTGGTAAAAATTGTGGGACATCTGGATGGGGATTTGATTCACGTTTCCGGGCGCCCACATGGCTTCCTGGATGTCTTCCTTCTTCCGGCTTTCAAGACTGATCACTTCTTTGGGCTCATAATAGCCTTTGCGATAAGACACCTCCACGTCCGGGCGGGACACTTCCAATTTTATTTTGTGATATCTCCCAGCATTGCGGATGTTGGGGGAGGCATATGTCAGTACATAAGAATAGGTTTGACGCTCGGCGATCTGCTTCATCCCGGCGTACAAATCATTGTTGTTGTGGTAGAAGATTCCTCCCGTATCCAGGGAAATTTGCTCCAGCGGCTCCGATTGTGCCGATTTTGAACTGCTGAGGAGCCCAATTTTCTTGCCCAGCAGTGTTGCGTCGGGAACGTTTACCTGGTCGCTGGCCTCCAATCCTACTGTGTAAAGGCCACGGGCATCAACGACATTGAACACGACGCCAGATCGCAGGGAACGTTCCACCACCTCTTGGATCTCAAATTCGATATCTTGCGCAATGAAACCGGGTGAAAAGAGAATGACCAATTTCTTGCCCTCGAAATGGTGCAGGGACTGCACGAGCTGCCGCAACGAGGCCAAGGTGACCTGGCGGCGATGCCGGTCCTCCTCGTACTGCTGCCTCGCCGCGGACCGCACAATTGGCCTGGGGTCGTCGTTAGGTGGACAAACAGAGCAACTGCAGTATTCCATCAACGCGACCTCCATCGACTGCAAATCATTGATTTCGTTCGTAATGCGCTGAGCCTGCAGATCTGTCATCTGGGGACAATCGCTTTTACCGGTCCGAATCAGGTTCAGCTTCTTGTGGAGTTCCGAGAGATACTGCAGCAAGGCCTGTTTGTCGCTAGTGAAGGGCAGTACCGCTCTTCCGGAGACCGCGTAGATCATCACCAGATCGCCGGGCAACACCTGGTTGGCGACAAATTGCTTCATCGCCTCGACGGACCGATAAAACTGATCCATCACCGGAGAATTCAGATCGTCTATCACCAGGCTGAAATAGCGTTGCGATGTGGCTGACTCGGCTGGCTTTGGTTCACCTTCAACTTCCTTCTTCGGAGCCGTCGCCAGCAGTTCCCGAACGACCTTGTAGGATTCCAGAGTAAAGGTGTGAATGGGCTGGGGCTTGCCATCTTCATAGACTTTGAAATCGTTCACAGTCAGGTCTTTTACCGGATTCCCTTTCTTGTCGGTGACCATGGCATTGACGACCACGACATCCACTGGAACTTTAAAAGTGAAAGAGTCTACCTTGTCGGGCTCCTTTTTGGGTTTCTTTTCCCCCTTTTCAGGGCTCATCTCCGCGATTGTTTGCCCTACCAGGAAGAGAAGACCAAGGAGGAGTGAACCAAAGACGAGGGTTTTCTTCTGCATAGGAATGTACCCCCAGAGAAGATCGTGAAATTACAGGAAGAGCCCTTCCTGACTTGACCACATTAGAAGGCCTTCCTCATTACCATCCCCGAAATAGAAGAACCGCTGCCTGGACTGTCTGCCGAAGGTAACAACAGATTTCTGCAGATTGCCTGCAACCCTTCCTGATAGAGTCCGGTTTTTATCGAAAGCTCCGTTCTCTGAAGAAACTCGCCCAACAACCTTCAGCGGAGTCAAATGATAGCTGCTGTATAAGGTAAGGAAATAGATGGGGAAAGATCTATTAGAAGCCCGCGAGGCAATGGAGCATTTAGCAAAACGCGTTTACGTGCTAGGCAAGCATACTTACCGAAAAAGCACAGAGTGTCACCCGAAAATGTCGACGGGGGATGGAGTAAGCGGACGGACCCCGGCCCGTCTTCACCTGCACCTTCAAACGCTTCCCTTCCACCTTCCCCGATGATGACTGATATTATAGCTCACAATTCCGTCAATCCCATTCCCTTCATTCGTATCTTAATGATGCCATGGGATCCACGCGGGCTGCCCGCCGCGCCGGAACGTAGGATGCTATCAGCCCTGCCGCAACTGCGATCAGAGTTGCTCCCGTGAATACGACTGGATTTCTGGGGCTGACCCCGAATAGAAGACTGGCCAGCGAGCGCGTTAAGGCAAACGCCATAGGCAACCC
>DATKMG010000826.1:0-22853 GCA_035541995.1 Terriglobia bacterium | reverse complement strand
CCAAGTTGGGGACCGCTTATGGCTTGATGACGCTAATACAAAACATTGGCCTGGCAGGGCTGAATCTTTTGATCGGATGGGCCAATGATTTCAGAGGGGCAAGCGCAGCCAATCCTGAGGGATACAATCTGGGCTTGTGGATCTTCTCCTGTTTGGGATTCTTCGGTTTCCTCTTTGCTTACCTACTTCGACGAAGAGAAACAGGTCCCTACGCTCATGGGCTGGAAACGATCACGACCCAATCCGGCTGAGTATTTTACTGCAACGTATGTTGATTTCTTTTGAGTCCAGAAAAACTGCCAGGCAGGTCTGGCTGAATCAGAAACAAGACTCGACGACAATTAGCTTGGATGAAGAAATAGTTTATTCGTTCGACCTGGAAGGAAGGCTGCTTTCGGCCTGGCAGGACAACCAGACCTATATCAGGACCCTGGACAACCGGATCATCAAGAAATGGCATGAGCCTTCTCCAATGGATACCTGGAAATCCATCCAGGAATTGGGAGAGCTTGAGATAGAAAATGTACTTGGCAGGGTTTATCGAACTGCCAGGGATCTGGCAGACCAGTTGGAGAGTAGGGAACTCTTTTTGAAGGGCGACCCAAAAGAGCGGACCAAATTACAGACGGCGGCATCCCAGTGCCTGAGACAGATCACTACCTGGGACGTCGCCCGTTACAAACTAGACAGATTAAATTTCCAGAAGGTTTATTCCCCGGTTAGCATTCTCCCTCCCGATCAATACTACGCTCTGGTTCTACAGGCCACGGTGGGTTGCCACTGGAACCGCTGCACGTTTTGTGACTTCTACCGCGATGTTCGATTTCATATAAGGACTGCCGAAGAGTTCCTGGAACATTTGAAAGCTGTCCGGGCTTTCATCGGAGAGGGGATCAGGCTGAGAAAATCCATCTTCCTGGGCGATGCCAACGCGCTGGTGACACCCCAAGAACTGCTACTTGTAATTTTTGATCTGGTACAGCAGGAATTTCCGAACACCGGAGGTGCCACCCCCAGTACCTCTCATGATTCCATCTTCGGCAGGGGGATTTATTCGTTTCTGGATGTCTTTACAGGAGAGAAGAAGTCACTCCACGACTTCCAAGAACTGAAGGCGAGGAATCTGAAACGAGTGTATGTCGGCATTGAGACAGGATCTGACGAGTTGTTGAAATTCCTCAACAAGCCGGCAACCTCGGCTCAGGCTTTAGAAGTGGTTTCAGCCATCAAAGACTCTGGAATTAACGTGGGTATAATTATCCTGGCGGGAGTGGGAGGTAATCGTTACTTTGAATCCCATGTGCTTGAAACCGCCGACTTATTGAATGCCCTCCATCTGGGAAGAGGGGATCTCGTCTACTTCTCCCCTCTGTGGGATAATGAAGGGAGTGAGTATCTTCTTCGAGCAGCCGAGGCCGGCATCCGTCCCCTCACTTCTGAGGAAAAGCGGAGCCAAGTCGCCACTATCCGCTCTGGATTGCACTTCATCGAGGGACAAGAACCCAAATTCGCGCTCTACGACATCCGTGAGTTCGTTTACTGATATGCTGCATCGGTCCGTACATGAAAATGTCATAGTGGCAGCCGCGCTCCGCGCCACGGAATTATCCAGGGGGAATCGGGCTCTCCCTGCAAAGGGCATTGTGGAGACGGCCCTCATGCCCCTGCGGGAGCTGCGTAATATGAAGATCCTGGAAAACGGGACGAGGGCGTCCCGATCACTGATGGTATTTAGACCGATTGCGAGGGAGGCACGTCCTAATGCTTGAACTAATCCCCCGAAAATATCGGACTCTTATCTTCACCATTCTGGGTTTAGTCCTGGTCCTTTTCATGCTCTATGTTTTCGATCTACACCGGCTTGACGAATGGAGTGCGGGGAATCAACCCACAGAGAGTCCTCCGGCCGGCATCGCCCATTGAATCCTCTCATCTGATGAGTTTGAACACGAATGTGGGCTATGAGAGTATCTCGGCAGCGCGCTCAGGGAATACGAAGGGATCGCCCCAGCTATGCCATCAAACCGGAGTCGTGCGAAGGGGGCATGTTCTACCTGGCGTAAGTTCTAATTTTATCTTGGGTTCTGTATATGAAAGCAAGAATTTCGGCGACGACTCGATAGCATTCGGGAGGTATTTCTTCCAGTAAGTCCATCCGCGAGAGAATCTCAACCAGGCTGGGATCCTGCTGGATGGGGATCTGATTTTCCTGGGCGATCTGCAAGATTTTTTCGGCAATATTCCCTTGGCCTTTGGCCACCAGTTTGGGAGCACGGTCTTTGTCCCGGTCATACTGGAGTGCCGCTGCTTTCCTAGGTTGGTCAGGGTTGCTCATGAGTGCTAGGCCTTGATGTCCAGAACCTGCCCTTCCTGGACAGGGATTCCTCGGTCTTCCCAGTTTGCTCGATAAAGCCTCACAGGATCAACTTTCACTTCAAGATCAGATTTGTCGAATCCCGCCATTGTTAAACCTTCTCGGAGATCCGCCAGTTGCGAGGTGAAGACTTGTTGCATCTCAGGACTCTCGACATAGAGCCGAACGGCTATTTGTCGGTCAATCCATTGTGCCCAAGCCTCCATTTTTCCCAGATGCGGCAGACTCAGGTATACGTCAATGGTGAAGGGAGTTCGTGAAGTTCGACCCGTGCCTTTGGTAGACTTGCCAAAAAAACGCAACCTCGCACTCGCTGGTTCAGAAAAGAAGAGTAATGGTAATTCAGCAACAAAACTCCCATCTTTCATCCATTGCCACGCCACCTCCACCTGTCGACTCAACAATTGTTCAGAAATCAGAGTTTTCTGCTGGGAAATTAAATTTCGATCGGCTGAACTGGAAAACAGCTCAGCTTTTTCCAGGGCTTTGGAGATCTGTCCAAGGAGCGTCTTCAGGTCGTTTGAGAAGTCTTTCCAGCTAAGGTCAGAAGGGTCCCGGAGTGTTTCGAGAAGAGCTCTCAGCTTTGCCTCAAAGAAGAGTCCTGAGTTTTCCAGGACGTTGCGGAGTGATAATTGGATTTCATCACTCCCTGAGGTAACTGCCAGTGGAAGTAACAGCTTTTCTAGTTGTCCACTTTGTGCAGTATTTAACACGCCTCCTCGTTCGTTCACCCATCGTTGGATCTCCGCCAGAAAACGTCCAGGATCCACAGACTGCCCGGGTTGCGCGCTTTGTCTGAGCGCCATCAACAGGGCTGCCAAGCCGAATTCTTTGAGATTCGGCTCAACCTGATTTTCAATCAATCGAAGTTCGATGGGGGGACCGGGTTGCATTACTTGGAGACGGATTTCCTGGCCTTCTTGAAGAGGAAGCTGAGTCTTAGCATAAAACTGCTTTCCGCCCACGTTCAGGAGCAACTGTCCTTCGGTCTCGATCCTGAGAACCCGCGCAGTGAATTCCTGACCCAATGCCAGGGACAAGGCTTCGGTTCCATCGATTCGCAAGACCGAGAGGCGGGTTAAATCCGATTGGATAGCAGATATGTCCATAGGCCTTCAAATTCTACTTATCGGTATTCCAAGGAAGTTATTGATAGGATTAAGAATGAGAGGGGGATGTCATTGATTCAACAGACCGTATCGGAGCCGGTCCGGGTGGGATACAGGGACTGTTTCTCTGGGGGCATTTCCATCCAGTAATGAGGTGTTCCGGTTGCCAGAGATAATTCTTCAGCGAGGCTTTCGGCTTGTTCCACGGTATCGAGAGGCTTCATGTTCACCTGGCGAATTATCCCATTTGGAAACTCCTTGAATATTACGTACTTTATTTCCGCCGACATCCGCATGGGCCTCCCGACAACCAATTGTATTGCGGTGTTGTCTGTAACACAAGGTCACTTTAATGACCTGATACCGGCTAAGCGTCATAGTCCCGGTTCTTCGCATGCTGCCAAAGTAAGTGAATTCCAGTATTTCCTGTTATAATCGCGTTGCCTTTTTTATCCTCACGGGAGGTTGGAGGTCTTCAATGAAAAGGCAACACATCGGTTGGACAGTGGCAGTTTTCTTTGCCAGCCTCAGTTTTCTGATCTTCACGAGTCGTCACTGGAATCCCGAGTTGACGGCGGTTCCTCGGAATAGCGGATCCCCGGGTCCGGCAGAGATTGTTGCAGAGCTTAAGAAGGCCAGTACCGGGAACATTGCCGACGCTGTAGATGAAGCTACCGGTCAGCGGGGCTTCATGGTTCATGACATGAAACCGGTCTTCAAAACCAAAATCGCTGGACCGGCTGCTACTGCAGTCCTTCGTCCCGTTTTGAAAACCGACAAACGGGAGTACCCAAATTATGCCTTGCAGATCCTTGACGAAGCACCTCCCGGAAGTGTTCTGGTCTACGTCCTAGAGGATGGTATGGAAACCGCGGGCATCGGAAACTTGATGTCTACGACTGCCAAGGTCCGGGGGTTGGCGGGTGCCGTCATTGACGGAGGGGCTCGAGATATTGACGAAATCGAGGAAATTGGATTTCCAGTGTTCTCCCGCAGCGTGACACCCGCCACCTCGGTGGGTCGCTATGTGAGTGTCGCCAAACAGGTGCCAGTGACATGTGGAGGGGTGCTCGTCCGCCCGGGGGACTATGTTGTTGGGGACGTCACGGGAGTTGTCGTTATCCCGGGAGAGAAGGTAGCCCAGGTTGTAGACTTGCTTCGTCAGTACGATGAGAAAGAGAACAAGATGATTCCGATTATTAAGGAGCAGAAATCTATGTTAAAAGCCCTGGAAAGGTACAACCGGTATTGATGGGGACCCAAGCGCGCACGTTGGCACTTCGGAGCCCTGCTGGCTCGGCAAGATTCCCCAATATGTATTCAACGATTTCCTTGACTATATCAGGTTGAACAGGAGATACAATTGGTAGGGTCCACTGGAACAGCGCTTCAAGGTGCTAAGGCAATTCATCAAATCAAAACCGTTGTCCTGGTCATCCTGCCTTACCTGATTCTTGAGTTCTTTCCCCCCCGGTTGATGGCCTCCACCCCCATTCCATTTGACTATTCACTTTATGCTGAGACCCTCAAGACTTACGTAGATCAAAATGGTCTGGTGAACTATCAAAGGCTGAAATCCGCTGGGGCGGAATTGAGGGCTTTCGTGCAGCAGTTGGCCAAGACAAGTCCCGAGAACCACCCCGAGATATTTCCCAACCGGGAGACTCAACTGGCCTATTGGATCAACGCTTACAACGCGTTTGCTCTTAAAGGAGTCACAGACAACTATCCCACCAAGAGCATTCGCAGTATCAAGTACTTGTACGGCTTTTTCTGGAGGATGAAATTTGAAACTGGCAGACGGAAGTACACATTGCGGCACATCGAAAATGAAATCATCCGCAAACGCTACCAGGATCCGCGGATTCACTTTACGCTGGTTTATGCCTCCATGGGGTGTCCCCGCCTGCGACGTGAACCGTTCTTACCGGAAAGGTTGAGCGAACAACTCGACGACGGTGCACGATCATTCATTGAAGAAACCCAGAATGTTCAAATCGACGAGACAGACGGAAAGCTCCGGTTGTCAAAGATCTTTGCTCCCAGCTGGTACGAGGGTGATTTCCTGTACTGGTACTCATTGAAACACCCTGGATCCAAGCCCGAAATTCGGAATTATTTGGCGCTCTATTTGTCAAGCGGGCGGAAGAAACTGCTTGAAGCTCATCCCAACCTCAAGACCGAATACCTTGACTTTGACTGGTCCCTCAATGACCAGGCGCTCCATCCTGCCTTCTGAGTCGGATGAGAGGTCATTTCTCATTCAAATCCAGATCCTCTCTGTTACTGGCGAAGAAAAGTCGTCTTCGACGGAAGTTGCTAGACTGGTATCACCATAACCGGAGGGACCTTCCTTGGCGGGACAGTCACGATGTTTATGCAATCTGGATTTCAGAGGTAATGCTGCAACAAACCCAGGTGCAGACCGTGATTCCTTTCTTCCGGAGTTTTCTGGAAGCCTTCCCCAATTTTCAGGCACTAGCTGACGCCAACCCTCAGGACCTTCTACGTGCCTGGGCGGGTTTGGGGTACTACGCCCGGGTTCGTTATTTGCAGAAAACTGCTCGGGAGATCGTAAAGAACCATGGAGGGAGATTTCCAAGCGAGCATCGCGATCTACTGGGTCTGCCCGGGATAGGTCGATATACGGCTGGAGCGATCCTGAGCATAGCATTCAACAGGCCTTATCCTGTGGTCGACGGCAATGTAACGCGGGTTCTTTCGAGACTATTCCTTTTGACAGAGGATTCACAAACCTCAAAATTCAAGGAGAATTTGTGGAATCTTGCCGGGCAGTTGCTTTCCAGAAAGTCCCCTGGAAACTTCAACCAAGCCCTGATGGAACTGGGGGCCACCATTTGTTCCCCTCGCTCCCCAGCCTGCCTCCTGTGTCCATGGAGTTCAGAATGTTTGGCGAGACAGGAGGGCGTCGAAGATCAGTTGCCGCGAAAGACAGTCAGGCCCGGGAGAGTGGAATCTCAACAAGCGGTGGCGATCGTCGGGCACCAGGGTCGATACCTCATTGTAAAACGGAAGGGCGTTCGAGTCCTGTGTGACTTCTGGGAATTTCCGGGGTATGAATCCAGGCGAACTGGAGAATTAAAGCGTTCACTGGTCAGCCGAATTCGTCGGGATCTGGGTTTGAAAATCCATGTGAAAGAAAAGTTAGTAACAGTGAAGCATATCATCACTAAACATCGAATCACGGTTCATGCCTATCTTGCTGAGTTGAACCCTTCGGAGCGAAGACTCACAAGGCGCGGTAATGCACGATGGGTCCGGCTTTCTGAAATCGAGCGTTACCCGTTTGGTTCTGCATCGACGGATATATTGAATGCCCTGAAAAAGAGAGTTGAGTCAGGGTACTCAATATGAAGTGGGTAGTGGAGGAATCTTGTCCGGAAAACACGACAGAGAGAGTGGAGACAGGCATTCATGCCTGTCGGAAGAATCATGGATGGTGCAACATGACCAAGACCGACACCAGCGAGAAGGGCCTGGGACACGTCATCTGTACGGCGCTGACCGGCCATCCTTGCGACCCGTCACGGTCCGACGAGTCGCACGAGGGGCAGGCGATCTAAGGCACAGGCTGGACCTGCGTCAGGAGGTAATCTCGGACTTGCTGGAAAACGGTAGTTCGAATTCGGTTTAGGATTTCGGTCGACTCCCCTTCTGCAACGAGCCGGATAATCGGTTCTGTGTTGGAGCCGCGAACGTGAAACCAGCCGCCCTCTACCTTCACTTTGACCCCATCGCGCAAGTCTAAGGAATAGTTCGCGTACTGAGCCCTGATGAGGTTAAGAACGCCGCGAATCTTATCAGAAGGGCACTCCAGTTTCTCCTTGACCATCTGGTAAGAAGGAAACTCGGATAGCAGAGACGACAATGGACGCTGCGACTCTACCAGCAGGTGCAGGATCAGGGCCATGCCGACATGGCTATCGCGGGCAAAGTTGATGCGAGGATAGATGACGCCTCCATTCCCCTCGCCCCCGATGACAGCCTTTTCCCGCTTCATCCCTTCGGTCACATTGGCTTCTCCGATCCGGGTTCGAAAGACCGGGCAGCCAAAACGTGCTGCCACGGCTTCAATGGCTTGCGTGGTCGAGAGGTTCACCACTACAGGTCCTTTTTCACGTCTCAGGACGTAGCGGGTGGCTAATACGAGGGTGAGTTCTTCGCCGATGGGATTCCCTGACTCTGATATCACCGCTAGTCGGTCAGCGTCCATATCCTGGGCAAAGCCGATATCGGCATGGTGCTGACGAACCGCTTCGCAGAGAATTCCTAAATTCTCTGGAATCGGTTCAGCCGGACGGGGGAAAAGGCCATCGGGGGTGTTGTGGATCGGAATCGCAACCACTCCGAGGGCTTCCAACAGCCGAGGTCCGATTATGGAACCTGCTCCGTTACAGGCGTCCAGGACGACCCGCAGTTTCCTGGAAACTGAAGGCAATGGCCCGAGAGCGTCTAAGATGGCTTTGATGTGTAGATCGATGGCTCCACTCGTGGCTTCGACCTGGCGAATTTCTGAACTGTTGACCTTGGTGTATTCGCCCTGGTGATAAATATCTAGCAAATCCCCGGCTTGACCCCCCGCCAGGAACAGCCCTTCGGGACCGATGAACTTCAGCGCATTCCATTCAGCGGGATTGTGACTGGCAGTAATAGCGATGCCTCCCTGGCTACGGAGGTGGCGCACCATCCACTGGATTGTTGGAACGGGGCAGACATCCAGGTCTACCACCCTGCAACCGCTCGAAAGCAATCCCGCAACTACTGCCTGTCGGACCATTTCACCGGAGGTGCGCGTATCCCGCCCGATGACAATCGTACCCGAGCCCACATAGGTGCCAAAGGCCTGTGCAAAGCGGGTCAACAAGGAGGGAGTCAGCGAATCGCCTATTATGCCTCTGACTCCGGAGATGCTGATTTTCAGGCTCGGAATGGCTCGCATATCATCCTCCCCCAGCCAGCGCCAGGCGATCCCGCGACCAGCTCAGCAGATCGCGAGCCCGAGGCGCAGTTTCGGCTTCAACAATGATCCGGATCATGGATTCGGTGTTAGACACGCGAATATGAACCCAGCTATCGCTCCAGGACAGCTTCAAGCCGTCAGTAAGGTCCAGCTCCACTCCCGGTTCAGTTTCAATCTCGTCGTGTAGCCGCTGCAACACGCTGTAGATTCGATGAGGAGCCACAGGAACATTGTGTTTAAACAGAGCGTAATGGGGCAGTTGTTCGACCAGGGCAGAAATGCTCATTTGAGAAACAGCCAGGAATTCCAGGATCAACCCAATGGCGGCAGCGCTATCGTGAGTTTGCTGCACTTCCGGAACCACTACCCCCCCGCTGCCTTCACCTCCCAGCACCGCACGATGTTCGATCATCGCTTCGGAGATATAAGTTTGTCCGACGGGGGTCCGGACAACTTGTCCTCCTCGCTGCCGGGCTATGGTATCGATGGCCATGGTGGTTGACACATTGGTGACCACGGTCCCGGGCTTGCTTTGCAGCCTGATGGCCGCTGCAAGAGCCAGGGTCAATTCTTCAGACAAGGATTCTCCTCGTTGGGTTACGACGCCCAATCGCTCGCCATCGGCATCGTGGGCAAACCCGATGTCGGCATTGCCTGCCTTAACCACGGCTCGCAAAGTCGCCATGGTTTGCGGGTTGGGCTCCGGGGAATGGGGGAAAGCCGTCGTAGTATCATCGTTGACAGCCAGAACCCGGCAGCCCAAAGTTTCCAGCCAGCGTGGGCTCAGCAACGAGCAAGCGCCATTGCAGCAGTCAACAGCCACACGAAGCCGGCGAGACTGGATCGCCTCGCTATCGAACGCGGCTTTCAGACATTCAATGTGGTGAGGCATCGCTTCGGCGGTCTCGATGCGAGTGGAGATCTTTCTCCAATCGGCTTTAGAGAGTTCGGCTTGATGGAAAAGGTCGAGCAGTTCCTCCGCCTGGGGTGCGGTCAGATAGAGGCCGTCGGCCTGGACAAACTTAAGGGCATTCCACTGACTTGGATTATGACCCGCGGTGATAGAAATTCCGCCCTGGGCACCGAGCCATGGGACCGCCAGCTGCAGGCTGGGAGTAGGACAGATTCCCAGGTCAATGACTTTGCAGCCGGCTGCCAGCAGGCCTGCGCAAACAGCGGCACGAACCATGGGGCCGGAAGGCCGAGTATCTCTGCAAATGAGGATGTGTCCCGAATCCATATAGGTTCCGAATGCCTGGGCAAAGGCTACCGCTAGTTCAGGCGTAAAGGTCTCTCCAACGATTCCGCGGACGCCACTGATTCCGATTTTAAGGTGTCTCATGATTCTTTGTCTTGGAGTTCAGAGAGATACTGCTCGCACCGCCCCAGGTCTTCGAGGTTTTTGATTCCCTGAGCTTCCCGCCAGTCTGCCAGGGGAGTCGAGAAAACACCGCACGCTTTCCTGGCTAGTGCAGTAACCAGTTCGTTAGGGAACCCCAATTCTCCTCCAGGCCGGTCGTAGTGGCCCTCTTCGCTTTTCCAGAGTTGTTTTCTGAGCTCCTCGAGTTGCGTCGCCATCGCCCGAGTTCTCACTAGAAACAAGCCGATGTTCGTTTCTCCACGGTGTACTGGCGCGGCCTTTTCCAGGTGAGTCTCTTGTGATGCCAGGATACGGCCATCCGAGTCACGCCTCAAGGGAGCATAGGGTTGGCCTACCAGAACTGTCGGAAAGACCATCTCATATTCAGGAAACAACGCTGCCAGCATCAGCGTGCGACGTACCGTCTCCGGACGGATCACAGGCTGGGTACTCCAGACAATGAGGGCCCAACCATCAAATTCCCGCATTTTCTGTGAGGCCCAGAAAACGGCATCCCCAGTGCCCAAAGGTTCCGGCTGGGTCACGTAGGTCACGGACTCGCCGCTCAGGAGCTGCCGGATGGGCTGCTCGGTCTCCGGAGAGACAATCACGATAGGCTGGGCTGCTTCGGGGCAACTCTCGCGAATGACTTTGAGGACTCGAAGAACAGAGGGGACACCCCTGACCAATGCCAGAGGCTTGGGAACCTGAAGTCCACTTTTCCGTGCCCTTTCACCCTTTCCCGCGGCCACAATCACGGGCCAGATAGGGGCAACCGGTTCTGCAGGCTCGAAGGGGTCTAGCAAACGGCAAAGTCCCCGGCGATTTGCGTCGGCTTCACTCCAGCGAAAGTTGAAGAGTTCAATAGCCTGTCGGTATCCACTCTCGGGATCGATCCCTGAGAGACCGTCGCCAGGCGTCGATACCATAACCAGGCCTTCCTTCACTCCATTGCATCCTTGGGGACCATAGAAGCGCGACTGCACTCGTTCCAGCAAACGTGGTACTCGGTGCTTTGGAACAAGGGCCAACAGGTTCCCTCCAAAGCCTCCGCCCATCAGCCGGGCTCCGTAGACCTCCTGCTCGGATTTGATGATATCGAGCAATCCCTCGACGACTGGAGTGGAGATGCGGTAGAGGTCACGGAGACTATTGTGGGATTGGTCAAGGAGCCTACCCAGAGTATGCAAGCGTTCGGAAATCGCTTCAGCCCTTCCCTCTTTTGTGAGGGTGTCCAGTTGGTGGAGCAGGTGGACAGCCGAATTCACCCTCGAGATCTCTCCCAGATGGTGCAACGCCAGGTCGCGGACTTTGAGTGGTGAATGGCTGCGATGGCCTATCAAAGCAGGAAAAGCTTCCAGACATGCCCGGTAAGTCTCCGGATGGCTCTGCTCCATGTCAGCCAGAATAACGGTTTCGGGTAGAAGTTCAAGAACCTGGCGAATTCGGGACAGGCATTCTGGATTGTTGTCTTGCAGCGTCTTCAATAACGCAGGCCACGAAGAAGCGAGGGAATCCCTGCTTCGCAACAAGTCTTCGAGCAGGGCTGGAATAATCAGGCGCGAGACCGCGGCGCGTTCATTATACTCCAGCATGATTTCCTTGCTTTTGTCGGCTGGGTGAGAATAGAAGGTCACCCAACGAAAAGCGTCCGTCGGGAAACGCACGCGCTGGAATCGGGCATCGGCATAAAAAAGATGAACCAGGTTCTGCCGTCTGGCCAGGCAGATCGTATTGTGATCCATGGCCCCGCCGCGAGTGCCTAAATACCACTCCGCCCGCGACGAATCTCGCGCTAGTTCCTCGTCAGCAAATCCAATGTGATTGACCCGGCGGACTGCAGCGCCGGCTAACACGGTCAGTGCGGACGAGGAGGAAGCGCCACCTCCCGGAGGAATTGTGGAATCCACCACAAAGCAGAAGCCCCGCCGGAGCAATTGGCCAAACCGCATGAACGCAAGGAATACACTTCCTTTGACATAGTTCGACCAGTGGGGCTCCGGAACTGGCCGTGAAAACACAAAGGCAACCCAGTGAGGCTCACTGAATTCCCCCGTCACCAGTTGCGGGCCTTCCGAGAGGTTGAATCGAAAAGGCAGACATCCAGGCAGGGTTGAAGCGCCGCAAACTTCTCCCGAGTCGAGAGGGCGGAACAGCATCATCATGTCATGTTCACGACTCCCGAAGGTCAGCGAACTGGTCGGGAGATAAGAGACGTAATCCACATGCTCTCCGATGATGTTGATCCGCGCCGGGACTCGCAGCATCTCCACAGGCCCATCTCCATACAGGTCCAGGAACAGCGTGCACAACTTGTCAATCCGTGTAAGCTGGCTCTTGAGAGTATTCTGATCGTCACCGTAGGTTTGAGCCAGGAGAGTGCGTAACGCATGGCTGGCTATGTCTTGACTCTGGGTCCATCCTGCTAGGATGGATGCCAGGGAGTCCTGGTTTGTCGGACGGGGGAGAGAGCCTTCACCTGCTGAATGGGACCGGTCAGTCTCCGTTGGAGAAGGAACCGAAGCTTTGCGGGACAAATCAAGGAGAGCCTGCAGCTTCTTTAAAATCATAGGAATTGATTGCCCAAGCGAGATGCTCCTGCGCTCTTTGGCGGAAACAGGATATCACAGACACCGAAGTTTTTTGGTGCATTCGCTATGGCGCAATCCGTTGATACCTTTGATCGAGAAAACTTTACGATTCCATTTTGTTGACAGATTGGATCTTGCTGGAGAGTTTTTCTGGTCTGGAGTAATTCACCTGGATGAGGCCTCATCCACCGTTCCCTGGTGATACACAGCCACCCATCTGCCCTGCGACCGGCGCCAGATTGTGGCTCCCCTAGTAGCGGGCTATGTCCATTTTAAGAATTTCGTTCCCGAATTGTACTGACGGGGGCCGGGGACTTAAGCCGTTCGCCAGCCGTCCGCTGATAATGGCGCGTGCGGACTCAGAGGCATAGACGTTTTTCCGTTCTGCCAGCGCATTCAGTATCGTCGTCTTACCTGCCCCCGGACCGCCTGTAAATATGAAGCGAAGGTTGGTCATTGCTCTTTTCAAGTCTCTGCAGTCCTTTTCTCTAGTCAGGAATCTCTGCTTCGACGAGTTTTGCCAGAAGGGTTAGAGACTCCTGCCAGCCGAGATAGCACGCCTCTGCCGGAATGACATCAGGTATACCTTCTTGCACGATGCTCAACTCAGTCCCGACGAACACCTTCTTCAAGGTTACCGTCACTTGAAGTTCTCCCGGCAGGTTCGGGTCGTCAAATGCGTCTGTATACCGAATGCGTTGGTTTGGTGTCAGTTCGAGATACTTTCCACCGAAAGAGTGGCTCTTTCCCGTGCTGAAATTGATAAACGACATCCTGTGGCTACCGCCGACCTTAGCATCCAGGAGTTGAACCTTGCCGGTAAATCCGTTTGGCGGAAGCCATTTGACCATCGCGTCCGCATCAAGGAACGCACGATAGATTTTCTCAGGTGTCGCACGGAGCACGCGGTGAAGCCGGATGGTGTTAGTCGACATAATTCTGTATCCTTTCGATGTGTGGGGTCTTGAACAACGACATTGTATCGTAATGTCAGATCGCCACCCAACATTGTTAGCTCAACAGTGGCGGGCCTGCACTGAGGATCTCAATTTGGGAACGGCCTGGAATTTCGGTTTTGAGGCGATGTACTCTTTGCTGGCCCGAAAGGATAAGGTTTTTCAGCCCAGAGTTGGAAGTCCGCTTCTGGCGGACGGACTACCTTGGGTCAATGGCCAAAATCATTTTCATTCCCTGTAAGGGAACAGTAATTTGCCCTGCCGGAATCTATTGTTCCCTTTCAGGGAACCTGCCTTAAATTACCTGAAACTGATTTCAAAAAGGGTCCGCTGGCTGCCGTAAGGTGCAACCCGTTGTTGGGATTTTTTCTAAAATTGCTTGTTATCGCGTGGTACCTCCATATTGTTTTTCCGATAACAAACAAATCATTGAATGCGCAGTGATGTGAAAAACGGTTTTCCTTTTCGAAAACTATATTTGAACCTCATTTCAGCTTCATCCATAGATAGATCAAATTCCCCCCCCGTCTTGTCTCGATGGATGATTCGACATTTCTCCAGCATGCCGAATGTTGACAATTCATATTTTTTGGATTGGCTTACTTTTGAATATTCTCTCCCTATCTCTTCCATTCGTACTTTTATAGCTTTGGCAACTTTTGGGGTAGCTATACTAACGGTATCTTCCCGATCGAGAATTTTGGAGAACAATTCGTCAGCCCATTTTAGTTCGGGCTGTTTGAAAACTCTCCCCATATCTCTGATTTGATCCGGCAATATGAGTACGGTCCAAGTAGCGCGTGGTTCAGGACACATCCCACAAGAATATACAGTGCGGAGATCCTCCTTTGTGTCAATCGTTAGTTTATTTCCAGTAAGTTCGAATTCTCCAGAGTCTATGGCAAAATTATATGTGTCTATAAAGAGAAGTTTGGCTTCGGATCCATCCCATTCCCATATGCTCAATTGCGCAAGTGCGGTTCCACCGTCTGCGGATTGATAAGCATCTATAAGAAATCTGGCATGGCCATTTAGAGCTGGTTGAATGGGGAGAATTTTATTGACCGTTAAAGGGCCATTGTAATAAGCGCGCCTTGTCAAATGAGCCCATCGTCCAATTTCATCTCTGCTTGCATAATGTTCTTCGGCAAGATCCTTGATATTCCAGAGGGATTGAAAGCGCCCTTCATGGTCTCGCGCTACAATTATAAATGTCGCTGTTTCTGGAAAATTTAAAGCGTAGGAAGAAGTTACAACATAGATGTCGGAGCCGACTTTTACGGCCCTTCCATTAATTACATATTCATGATATTCGAAAAAATCACGGTACTTGGATTTCTCCCCTTTTGGTTTTTCTGCAAACTCTTCGAAAATAGAATTCAATTCATCATCTGAAGGCCTTGGATGAGTCTCAAAATACGCTGCAGCCCACTTGCCAGCCAACTCCCAGCCTCGCTTCAACAAGGCTGGCATTTTAGGGTCATCCAATTGCGCTGGATTTCCATCAGGGCCTATCTTGTTCATCTCATCAAGAACAGCTTTGTGTTTAATCCGAAGCTGTTCCCCCAAAATCGTATACTGATCCGACTGAAGGATTGCATTTTCTTGACTGTCTTGCTCGGAAGATAAAAGTATGGATGCAAAGAGACAGGAAGAAGGGAAGTATGCTGTCAGACACAAAACAATAGAGAACATTGGATATTTCAAACCAGGTTTAATAAATTGCAGATAAATGGTCATGGTTATTTAATTCCAACGCCCCGGGGAACCGACGAATCTTCGCTGATAACGGCCCGGTGAGGGCGGATTACCAGGGAGATTGGCCACGTCGACTTCGTGGTTCCTTCTGCCGATGGCGCGTCTCGGGAAGGCTCGGGGGTCAGCCGCCGCACTTTTCAGCGGTCGGCTGGACTCCATCGTTAGGCGACAGCTCAGGCGATGGTACCGCCATGTTGCCGACCCGGCGAACCTGAAATGCGTGAACAAGACAACCTACAGTAGCGACTGCAGAACCTCTATAGTCATCTTGCAATCTCGAAGAATTTTGGCTAGCAGGCCAGGGCCAATACTCTCGCCTGCGTGAACCGGAATGACCGTGCGGCGGCCATCAGTGTGTTGCAGGAAGTGGTGACTGCCTTTGATGCGAATGATATCGAAGCCTGCCTGTCGAAGAGCGGCAATTACTCTTTTGCCGGTGACACGAGGCGCCTTTGTCATTGGGCTACGGTAACTTTTTGAACACCAACGAACTCTAGAGGCTCCACCGGAGTTCGGTCGACTTCTAGGCACAAGTCGATGGCCTCTTGAATGCGCTCGATCAGCTTGTCCAGAGATTTGGCCTGGGTATGACAACCGGGTAAAGCGGGAACCGAAGCTATGTAGTATCCCTCTGAGTCACGTTCAATCACTACATTGAATTCTCTGATCTTTTTGGACTTCATGGTTCCTTATTGTACGCGCAAGCCCGCAAATGCAGAAGTGTAAATACCAATTTTGGAAATCATTCCATGTCTTACTCTGCCCCACACCATTCTCAGCCAATCATCCTGGAGGAAGCCTCCATTGATTAACGGTCAAGTTGGCCCTGATAATCGATAATTCGACGTTTTTCAGGCCCTTTTGCCCTGGTACCGTTATCAGCCCAACCGCTTGACCTTCCGGAAAAAGATCCTATGCCTGCCCGAACTGCAAGTCAACACGCCAGACCCCTGTTTGGCAAAAGGTCCTTGACAAATTGGATGTTGCGGTCAAAATTATGCGGAGATAAGTATCCCCAGCGAGCTGGAGGGTTACCAGAGGGAGTCGGATCATCCTGAGCAATTGAAAGGAAAGAACATGAGTGGGAATTTGATGGAATTTACTGATGCAAATTTTGACACGGAGGCGCTGAAGGCCGATAAGCCGGTCCTGGTAGATTTCTGGGCGCCGTGGTGTGGTCCGTGCCGGATGGTTGGGCCAATCATCGAGGAATTGGCCACCGGCTACCTTGGGAAAGTGAAAATCGGCAAATTGAATACAGATGAAAACCCCGCCATTGCAACTCGTTATGGGGTCATGAGTATCCCCACGATCCTTCTCTTCCAGAATGGAGAAATCGTAGATCGCGTTGTCGGCGCCGTTCCTAAAAAGGAGTTTGAGCGGATGATCAATGCCCACGTTCAATAGTGGGCTCCGCTATATCGCGAGGGGAGGGAAAGGTCTGGACTGACCTCTAAGTTGTTAATAGAAAAGCATATGCAGATGCAGAAGGAGCATCGGGAGGACTCCTCTCAAGATCCCCCGCGAAAGACCGCAAAGGCCAGCGCAGACGTCAGCATGTTCTGCCCTCAATGCGAGTTCCAGCTCGTGGGGAACCACTGTAAACTAATCTGTCCTCGCTGTGGATATTACATGTCCTGTTCAGATTATTATTAAACCCTCCTCGCAGCCGGTTAGAAAAATCCATCTCCAGAGCTTCTGACGTGAGATTCTCTTCAAGAACACTTCTTCATGTCTGCCTCCTGGTTTTCGTGGTCTATGTCCAGTTCTTTTTCCGATTAGGAGCCATTGGCCTTGTGGGGCCTGACGAGCCGCGCTATGCGCAGGTTGCCCGTGAAATGGCAGTCACAGGGGATTATGTCACTCCTCACCTGGGCGGAGAGCCCTGGTTCGAGAAGCCGGTGCTGTATTACTGGCTTACCGCTCTAGCCTATAAGCTGCATGGGGTAGACGAAAGCGCTGCCCGTTTTGCCTCCGTGGTTTCTGCAGCACTGGGAGTCGGGCTGGCCTACTGGCTCGGTCGCGCCTGGTTGGGGCCCAGAGGCGGGGTTCTGACCGGGCTTATACTGGCGACTTCTGTTCTGTACTTTTCACTTGCCCGGGCTGCTTCCATGGACATGCTGCTGGCAGCCTCTTTAACCGGGGCCTGGACTTCGCTTTATTTCATATTGTTTCCCTCCAATGAAACTGGACTGTCCTCAGATCTCAAGGTGGGACGCCATCCTTGTCTCTGGCATTATCTGTTTTACGGGTTTCTGGCTATTGCGGTTCTCGCCAAGGGCCCTGTCGGGCTCATCCTGGTCGGGGGAAGCCTCCTTGCCTTCCTCATACTTACTCGCCGGCCAGGTGTGTTAAGGAAGCTCATTTCTGTACCTGGTCTCTTCATTTTTCTGGCAATCAGTCTCCCCTGGTATTGGCTTTGTTACAGGGCGAACGGTGCCGCTTTCATCCAGGAATTCATCGTCCAACACAACCTCGAGCGGTTCGCTACAGATCGTTACAGGCACTCACAACCTGCCTGGTTTTATCTGGGAGTGTTGTTCGCCGGGTTCTTTCCCTGGGTGTTTCAACTCGTTCCGGCGGCGGTCCGACTGGCACGGGAAAGAGTAGTGGAGTACACCCGTGATCGTTGCCGACAGATCTACTTTGGATCATGGGTGGCAGTGCCTTTGATTTTCTTTACTTTTTCACGGGCCAAACTCCCAGGCTACATACTTCCCATTGCTCCAGCTGTAGCCTTGCTGATTGCTCGAGAATTTGAACTCTGCCTATCAGGAGATCCAAGACACAAGCAAAACAGGTGGGTTTATGGTTTGCTCTGGGCTCAAGCCGTCTCAGTGTTACTTCTGGGAGTGCTTTTGCCGTACTTTGCTCCAAGGCTCCATTTTGATGTGCGACACCTGGTTACGCAGCTATCCATCCTTCCAATCGGAGTTGGAGTTCTGGCCATAATCTCCCTTTCCTGGAAGAAAATCCGCTTCCTGTTCGGGATCTATGTGGCAGGCATTGTGATAGGGGTGGTGCTGATTGTCACCCAACTTCTGCCGCTCTTGGATCGAACAGAATCCTGCCGACAATTGGGGACGATTATGAATCAGGAAGGGTACACGGGACGGCCAGTTTTCATTCTCGGCTTGTCCCGCGAAGTTGAATATGGACTCCTTTTTTATCTGAACAGTCCGACTCATCTGGTGTACTCCTCGGAGGACTTGAAGACCATTCCGTATAAAGAGATCGTTTTGGTCGCCCGTAAGGAAATGGATGCGCAAAGGTTGCTGAATGGTTGGAACTTGGTGCGTGAATCCTCGTTTGATGAGAAAAGAATTACTTGCCTTAGACACGAAGGGAAGGAATGACAGGTCTTTGCTCTTCACAACCAGGACCCGGCTGATCGTTTGGGCGAACCCAATCAATCAGCACCAGGGACACTGCCATTCATTTCTCACCACAAAGACACAAAGGCACCAAGACAAACCTGAAAGAAAATTATAGATTCACTACGGCCCATCTGCGCCTCCTATCGTTTCGCCCATATGCCGTCCGGATTTAACGGCTCATGATCACATTTCCGACAAATCCCGACAGGCAGGGTTTAGCCACTGACCTCTTAGTGTCTTGGTGACTTGGTGGTGAGAATTCCCGGCTAATGGTGCGGGAGGCGGAGGGGCAAATGCCTCTTGAAAAACTCCAACACCGTGTTGTCATAATTTTTCCGGTCGACATCGTAGAGGACACTAGTTCTGGAGTGCGACATCCGTAAAAGCTCCTTGGGTTGAGGGGACAAGTTAAAGAGATTGAGAGTGAAGGCCTCCAGGTTATTGGGTTCTTCGCTGGTGATGAACAACTTGTCCTTTCCTTGGAGATTGTGCAGAGATAGCTTGAGGGCATCTTCGCTCTGGTTATTGGGGAGGTTGAGAAGGCGGAATCCGAGAACCGAGAGTCTTCGGATCAGCCAGTTATCGACACCCAGAACAACCGACGTTTGCATTTCCAAAAACTGCTCTGGACTCTCGAATGGAGAATCGACGACGAGGGTCTGAATTTTATTGGAGTGAGTTGCGGCCGAAAGCGCAACGAAGGCCCCCAGTGAGACTCCCCAGACTCCTACTCGATTGGGATCTACATCTGGCCGAGCCGCAATAGTGTCGATGGCCGAGAGCAGATCGCGAGTCTCTTGAATCCCTAACGTGGAAAGTTTCGAGGGGGAGTTACCGTGTCCACGAAAATCGAAGAGAAATAAATGGTAACCGTTTTCTTGGAACGTCGAAGCCAGAGTTAGTAACTCGGCACGGTTGGACTTGTAACCATGGCAGAGAAAGACAACAGGCGCACCATGAACGGATGGGATGAACCAACCTTCCATAGGCGGCTGTCCGGCCGGGGCAAATTGAACCGCAGAATAGTTGCGGACCAGAAAACTACTCGGATCGATGGTTTCCCCCAATCGACCGGGGAATATAATGCAATAAGTGGCAAACCAGGAAAACCCAGTGATCAATAGGAATACAAACAGAAGAATGGGCAAGATACGATGCAGAGTTTTCCCTAAGGTCGACTCCGGATATCGCAAGGTGGCAATAATTCGAGTGATGATATTCATTCGGCTAACAGGCCTCAGGCTGAAGATAGTCGAGTGTTATCGATGATCATTTTGCCGGCTCAGGAACGGGCCAGTTCAACCTGAACTCTCATTTAGGAGTTCGGCAAAATCCTTCGGGGTGTTTATACTCCGGAAGATGTCGGCCTGCAAGCCTCTTGACCAAAGGTCTTCCTCAGAGATGTGATTGACGCATAACTCCTTCAGGGAATCAGGGATTCCGTACTTCTCCAATCGGAAGTTGAGATTGAAAAGTGGCAGGCAATTCGTTGTGTAAAGGGCGCAAAGGGGTTCAACCTGACCTGAATTAGACTTAAACAACACGGCATCAGCCCCGTCAGCATTTTCAAATAACAATTCGATAAAAGAAACGGGGATTCTCGGCATATCACAGGCCACGATCAGGTTCAAAAAGTTGGAGGTACTCCGGAGAGCTGTAACGATCCCGCTGATTGGCCCGTTGGGACTGACCAGGTCAGAAATTACTTGAATCCCCAGCTTGCCAAGTTCGGATTTTTCCGGAGTTCCGATAATCCGAATATCTTTCGCAAAGTGACTGGCCAGCGTTACAGCTTGCTGGATTAGAGGCTTCCCCTGAAACAGGAGGAACGCCTTGTCACGGCCCATCCTGGAGCTTTTTCCTCCGGCCAAGACAAAGGCACTGCAAGGAAAGTTACGCCGAGTCTCCGAATTTCGACACATTGTTCAAAATCAAGACATTCTATTCTGCTATAATTGTACCTGATTCAAATGGATTTCGGCTCAATGAGCGATCACTTTCAGTAGTCCCTTGGATCAAGTTTCTCAAGCAACAGGCGGCGTCAAGATGATTTCTGCATTGGAAATTGGAATTTGTAGTAAAGGCAACTCAAGGTGGTATTGGCCATACTTCGGTGGAATATTCTGCAAAAGAAACGTCCTGGCGGTGTTTCTGGTGATGGGATGCTCGGGACTTGGAAGTCAACTGTTCGCTGCCGAGAAGAATTCCAGCATTTTTCTATTGAGCGAAATTAAACCGGGTTTAAAAGGGGTGGGCAAGACCGTTTTCCAGGGTGACAAGGTTGAGGAATTTCAGGTGGAGATTTTGGGAGTGCTGGATAATGTCGCCCCTCGTCAGAGCGCCATTTTGGCAAAGCTGTCAGGAGGACCTTTGGAAAACACGGGTGTTCTGGCAGGCATGAGTGGCAGTCCCGTGTACATTGACGGAAGGGTAGTCGGCGCCATTTCATTTTCCTTCCCTTTTTCTAAAGACGCGATCGCTGGGGTGACCCCTATCCAGCAAATGATAGATATCTTCAACAAGTCAGAAGGGCCTGTCCGGACTGAACCGATTCAGATTGACATTTCCTCTATTCCACCCCACCGAACGGTGGCTTTTTATCCTTCTTTTGATCCATTCAACCTTGGTAACTTGGGCTCGAGGAGGTTTGCGATCGAGGAGTCTGCCGCCAGATCAATTCCTGGCCTGCGGCCATTTGGTGGGCAGGTGTTCTGCTACATCGATACTCCCATTCTATTGTCTGGGTTCTCTGCCAGAGCTGCCCAATACTTCGAAAAGGCCTTTAGTTCGCTGGGCATGACGATGGTGCAGTCGGGAGGTGTCTCGGTAGGTAGTGGCTCGAGCAGATTGACTGACGGTTCCGACATTCTGCCTGGCTCATCGATTGCTGTTCAGTTGATCCGGGGAGACTTGGGGGTAGGAGCCAGTGCTGTTGGCACCGTAACTTATCGCGATGGGAAGAATATCTATGCATTTGGACACCCCTGGCTTTCGGTCGGACCGGTGCAGCTGCCGTTCTCTAGTGCGAAAGTGATTTCACTCATCTCTAATATCAGCAGTTCTTTTAAGATTGCCGTTCCTGCCGACCTGGCGGGTTCCATCACTCAGGATCGTTCCCAGGGTCTATTTGGGACTGTGGGAGCTGTGCCGAACTTGATTCCCTTGACCATCAATTTGAAATCGAGCCGGAATCGCCTGGAATCTTACAAGTATGAGGTGGTTAACGACCGGTTCCTTACTCCACTTCTCGTGAACTTCACAATTTTCAACACTATCACGGCCAATGAGAGAGCCCTCGGGGAATCGACATTGCAGGTTCAGGGAAAGATTAGTGTCAAAGGGCAACCGGACGTCAAGATTGAGAATCTCTTCTCTGGCGACAACAATTCCCAGGCCTTTGCTTCTCTGGCTGTGGTTCAGCCCCTGACGTATTTACTGGGAAGCGGTTTTGAGAAGGTCGATGTGGAGTCGATCACGGTTGACATCAAGTCGCTGGAGGAAAAACGAACGGCAATACTGGACAGGGTCTGGTCCAATCGGAGTGAGGTTCGAGCAGGGGATACATTGACGTTGTCAGCTTTTCTGCGGGCATCCAACGGAGAGGAACATGTTGAGAAAATCCCGCTGGAAGTCCCTTCCGACATCCCAACCGGCACGCTTCTGATCACGGTGGCCGACGGATTTACTCTGATGGCAGCAGAGAACCGGATTCTGCGTCAGACCTTCATCCCCAGAGACCTCGACCAATTGATTCGAGCCATTAACAATATCCGCAAGAATGACAGGGTTTATGTTCGGCTGCAGCGAGCCGAACCCTCGGTCATCATTCGAGGGGAGGAGTTGTCCGGTTTGCCTCCTTCGTTTAGCAATGTGGTCACTTCCGACCGAAGTTCCAGCAGTGGACTGATGACCCTGAGATCCTCCAATCTCTACGAATATGAGCTTCCGTCAACGCCTTTCGTCATCAGTGGTCAGAGGACGTTGATTATTGAGGTTGTCGATTGATCTTGTCATATCCGGAACTCTCTTCGCGGCTGGCCGAAAACAGGTGGTAGGAGTTTCTTCGACACGCAATAGTGGTGACGAACCAGGGCCGGAATTCCCCTCACAATCCAATCACTTGATCAGTGAAGGTTGCAGCTGCCTCGTCAAGGGGGAGTCCTGCTACATTATGGAGATTACATGAAGCCTAAATTATCAACACCTTTAACATTTCTGCTTGGGTTTCTGATGACGTTGCCCATGCCGGTTAGAGCCGTTAGCCCCCAATTTTGGACTACGACATCCTTCGCGGATTTTTCCAAAGGAACTCTCAAGGGGTTCTCGATTGAACAGGACGGACGACTG
>DATKMG010000825.1:0-11864 GCA_035541995.1 Terriglobia bacterium | reverse complement strand
AAACTGGCCCTACTTGGAATTGCTGGTTTGCTCCTGGTAGTCGAAGGTGCTTCTCTAGTCATTGGAGTCAGGCTAACCCGATCCATAACCCGTGCGGTTGCGGAACTCTACGAAGCTACTCTTAAAGTTAAAGCAGGAGATTTCTCACACCAGATACCGATTCAGTCGACGGACCAGCTGAGTGAGCTGGCAAGTTCATTTAATCATATGACTCTCGACATCAAGCGTCTGATCGTGGAGTCCAAGGAGAAGGAACGACTGCAGTCGGAATTGGAAATTGCTCGCGAGGTTCAAAGCCAATTATTTCCCAAGAAACTGCCAAAGCTCAAAACTCTGGAGCTACGAGGTGTCTGCAATCCGGCAAGGGTGGTGAGTGGAGACTACTACGATTGCGTGAGGATCGATTCGCTGCACACGGCTATTTCTGTCGGGGACATTTCCGGAAAAGGGATTTCAGCGGCTCTCTTGATGGCAAGCATTCAGTCTTCATTACGGGCTCAATTGGCCTTGGTGCAAGGGAAGAAGCCCGGTTCAACGGCGAGAGGAGGGCAATCCACAGCCGGGCTGGTCTCCATGTTAAACCGCCAACTCTATGAGAGCACTACGCCTGAGAAGTTTGCATCATTTTATTGTGGGGTGTACGACGATGTGGATGGAGGACTCCACTACACAAATGCAGGTCACCTTCCTCCGATCTTGATTCGAGATGGGCAGGCTAGCCGGCTCAGCGTGAGTGGGATGGTCATTGGAGCCTTTCCAGATGTCCCCTATGAGGAAGATTTTGTCCAGTTATTTCCGGGCGATCTGCTGGTAGCCTTCACAGACGGGGTGACTGAGCCGGAAAACGAATACGGGGAGGAATTTGGCGAAACCCGTCTAACGGAGCTCCTCTTGAGCAACGTAAACAAGCCCCTGGACGAACTGATCCATGCTGTCATAACAGCCGTGAACGAGTGGCAAAGTTCAGCCGAACCCGCGGACGACATGACCCTGCTGGTGGCCAGGAGGCTCTGATAGGGAATAGGGGATAGGGAATAGGGGATAGGGATTGGGAAGAAAATGGATAAGAATGAAGTATGAAGGGTGAAGTATGAAGGACGACCTCTGGAATTAGAGAATCAGAGCCCCACAGGGGTTTCCGGCTCACTTCATATTTCATCCTTCACATTTAGTCCTTCACACTTTGTCCTTGCATTCCAGCCTCTAGTCCCGCATCCCAATCCGCTATCCCCTATCCCCCCCTATCCCCTGTTCCCTAGCTACCACCTCATGCGTTCTCGCAGTGCTGTTATCTGGGCTGTATGGTGCCGGCCGTGCCACTCATAAAGACGCAAGGTATTATCCAGCGTAAGTCGTCCTCGCTCGGGATGGATCATGACGCGCGAAAAGTCCTCTGCTCTCATAGAGCGCATCAACAAAACCCATCGCGCATGCAGTGAATCAATCAGGTTGAGAGACAGCTCGAATGGAGCCGTCTGAGCATCTGCCGTTTCTGCCCAGAGTTTCTCGTTATAAGGTTTAATAGTCGGCTCGCTTTCTGTCAGTGCCAGCTTGAACCGGACAAACGCATTTATGTGGCTATCTGCCAGATGATGCACAACCTGTCGAACATTCCATCCC
The DNA here is from genome assembly GCA_035541995.1 of Terriglobia bacterium. Lineage (GTDB taxonomy): Bacteria > Acidobacteriota > Terriglobia > Versatilivoradales > Versatilivoraceae > DATKMG01. Next base: position 10,244 of record DATKMG010000825.1, on the reverse strand, counting down.
TCCGGGCGGTAGGGAGTCTCGAATTGATGGGTGTTCAGGTTCTGCACAGCTGCACGCAGTTTGGCGGGTAAGCGGCTGACTTCATCAATCATCGCCATTCTTTGGTCCTGTGTAAGCTCACCTTCAATAGATGCTTCCCCGATGGGATAACGCAAATCTGTCATCGTTTTTCCTCCTGAAATTCTGTTCCAGTGAATTTCCCGTCGACCTTGTTCTAGCAGCAGTTCCTATTCTCCTATGAAATTGAGAGTTTGGGTAGCCACTGTACGTCACTTTCGATTATACCCAGAATGCTCTTCCCTTTGAGGATGGATGATGGTTTAATGAGCAAAGAGTTCATTCCAAGAATCTGTTCCCAAGGAGCCTTCCGATGCCGATGCTATTTAAGGTTGAGGAGCAGCCTGGTGTAGAGCAGCATTATGAATTACATCTCTCCGACGGGACCATCGACAGGATTAAGGATTCAAAGCTCCGTTACCAGTTCAGCTCAGATTGCATCGAGTTTATCCGGCAAAACCAGCAGTGGCCAATCGAAGTTGTACGAGATGATAAGAGCTTCAAATACACTTGCGGCAGCTCATGAGGAATAATTCCACCGGGAGGAGATCTTCACCGGGAATCCCTTGGGTGTCAAGAAAGGGAGAGAGCTTTCACTTCAATTGCGATCGAGACGGTCCATTCTTTGGACCTCTTCTTCAACCTGGGGATGAAGAGTCTTCGCTCCCGCGCTCGAGTGGGTTCTTTGGACCTTCGCCCCTCATATCTGCCAGATTGTCTTAAGTGCTCACTTGCGTTTCTCCGTGCAATTCCCTTGACTGTCATAAGGCAATCTCATAATGATTACGGGCGATAGCCGAGGGGCTAGTCTCTGGATTTCTAGGCCTTTCCTGGACGAGTGAGATTTGAGAGAGCAGGTGTGCAGCAGTGTCCGGAGACCATTGCGGAAGCTTGCCTGGCAGGTCTTGCGCTGGTCATTATTCCCGGTAGTTTTAATTGCCATCGGGCACAGAGTCTGGCTTGAGAGAGAGAAGCTGGCTGCCTTTGATTTCAGCCTCGACTACCGTTGGATACTGTTCAGCGGGGCCTGCTATTTGGTAGGGATGAGTGCCTGTGCCATTTTCTGGCATGCAGCCATGCGAGACTGCAAGGCCAGTCCGAGTGCCCTGAGTGTAGCCACAGCATACTTTGCCGGTCATCTGGGTAAATACGTCCCGGGAAAGGGACTGGTGGTCGTGATACGGGCGGCAGTAGTCAAGGGACCAGAAGTCACCGTTGGGCTGGCGGCCATTACTTGTTTCATTGAGACTCTGCTCATGATGGCGACTGGTTCTCTCACGTCTCTGGTGATTTTGCCCTTTCTCCAGGTTCCACGGCGACCCTATCTGGTACTGATAGCGGCAGGCTTAACCGCAATCTTCGGTCTGTTTGTGTCACCTCCGGTGATGTCGCGTTTGAAAAAGATTGCTATGAAGCCCTTCCCGAACGTTGGCCAAGATTTCGATTTTCGACTTCGCTGGATTACTCTGGGATTTGGAGTGGTCATGATGTCGGCCGCGTGGCTCTTGGCAGGATTGAGTTTAGTCGGATTGCTAGCATCCATGGGCAGTTTTGGCCAGGTAGTACTGCAAATTGGAATCGCGAAGGCCTATGCTTTGCTCGTTTGTGTCGTGGCCTTAGCCACGGTGGGCGGTTTTGTTAGCATGATTCCTGGAGGGTTGGGAACGCGCGAATGGATTCTGGTGGAAACCCTGGGGCCTATGATCGGGGGCAGTCAAGCCATCGTCGCGGCGATTCTGCTAAGGCTGGTATGGCTTGTTGCTGAAATTGCAGCTTCGGGAGTCCTGTGGATCGTTTACAGTCAATGGAAAAGAAAGGCCCAGCTTCCCAATTGATCAGCGTTATTGTGCCGGCTTTCAACGAAGCTCCAAGCCTGGAGGAACTGGCCCGTCAGGTTTGGGCTGTCAGCGAAGCTAATGGTCTGAATCTTGAGTTGATTTTTGTCGATGACGGAAGCAAAGACGGGTCTTGGGAAATTATCAAAAGTCTTGCTGCCGATGATGTACGCGTCCGGGGTATTCGTTTCCGGCGCAATTTTGGGAAAGCTGCGGCATTGGCAGCCGGTTTTAGCGCGGCCTGTGGGGGCATCGTGTTTCAAATGGACGCGGATCTGCAGGACGATGCCTTAGAGATTCCCAACATGCTGGTGGCTCTGGACAAGGGCTATGACGTGGTGAATGGGTGGAAGCGTAAGCGCCGGGATCCTTGGCATAAGGTCATTCCCAGTCGGGTCTTTAACCGCCTGGTCAACCTGCTGACGGGCCTGTGTTTGCACGACCACAACTGCGGCTTGAAGTGTTTTCGCTCTGAAGTCGTTAAGGAAATCCATTTGTACGGGGAATTACACCGCTTTATCCCGGTCATCGCGCATTCCCGGGGTTACCAGGTCACGGAGGTGCCAGTCCGGCATCATCCTCGGCGATATGGCCAATCTAAATATGGGGTCCATCGCTTCATCAAAGGATTCCTGGATTTGATGACCGTATCATTCTTGACCGGGTTTGGACAACGTCCTCTGCATTTGTTGGGCGGGATCGGCTTGGTAGCTTTCTTCTTCGGAGGACTTGGCTTGAGCTATTTGGCCGGATGCTGGGTGCTGGCCCGGCTCCATGTGGAAGGATATGGTCCCATCGGGCACCGGCCTTTGCTGACCTACTCGCTGGCTGGGGTTGTGTTGGGATTTCAGATGTTGGCAATCGGGTTCCTCGCGGAGCTTATGATTGCACTAAATATTCGCAGTGAACATGCCTATAACATCGCGGAAACCACCGGGTCAGGCGGCGAGGAGGATTATCCGCGCCGATGAGCCGGCAATTTGAATGGAACAGCGGAGACTTGAAGGAAGCTCGAGTGCAGGATGGCCTCGTCATCATGGTCGTGGCCGGGGTGGTCCTAGGGTTGATCCTGATGGCGCGAGGGAGCACCTTGCCCATGCACGGAACCAATGACCTGTCACGCTGGGCCACCGTTTACAGTCTGGTAGAGCGGGGAACCTATCAAATTGATGAAACACCATGGCCCTCCACCATCGATCGCGTTCAGTTCCATGGGCATAATTATTCCTCCAAGCCCCCTCTGCTTCCCACGCTTCTGGCCGGTGAGTATTGGCTGCTCAAGAGATTTAGCTTTGGGAAATTGAATTTTGTTGATACACCCGAGAGTGTCATCCGGATCATTCTCGTCACCGTCAACCTCATTCCATTGATCGTCTTTCTGATCCTGTATTCCCGTCTCCTGGACCGTCTGACAGCTCACCCATGGATTCGACTTTATGCCATGATGGCAGCCGGGCTTGGGACTTACCTCACGGCTTACAGCACCACACTGAACAACCACACCATAGCGGCCTTTTCCTGTCTGTTCTCTCTGTATCCTGCTTACCGCATTTGGTGCGAAGGAGAAAACCGCTGGTGGTATTTTGCCCTGGCTGGCTTTTTCGCCGCCTTTACCGCCGTCAATGAACTGCCGGCCCTCTCGTTGTTGGGTGTCCTGGGATTGGCCCTGATGAGGAAGTCATTTCAAAAAGTGCTATGCTTCTTTGTTCCCTTTGTCCTATTACCCATTTTGGGCCACACATTTACCAACTATCTAGTCACGCGAAGCTGGAAGCCTGCATATGCTTACAAACAAGCATATGAATTCCCAGGTTCATATTGGAAGATTGATCCTGCCACGGGCAGACTTGTCGGCTCCCGAGTCGATCCAACCACAGGAAAAACGGTTCTGAAGTCTCCTGAGGGGATCGACAATCAATACGAGCCCTGGCATGTCTATTTATTCCACATGTTGGTTGGTCATCACGGTATCTTCTCCCTATCCCCCATATTTGTTCTTACAGTTCTAGGGTTGATTCGCCAACTAAGGCCTTCGAAGTTGCCCCTATCCTCGGGGGGAACCCTGATTTCTTCGGATACACCCCCCGCGATGGACTCGAAACCATTCCAGTTCTCGTCGCGGTGGGGGGCCGAAGGATGGAGAGAAGAGTCGGGAAAAGATCCCCGTGTAAATGGGTTGAATTTCTTTGCCTGCCTAACTATCGGACTCACCGCGCTACTTATGGTCTTTTACCTCTTTTTTGCCGGGCAGCGTAACTATGGAGGCATATGTAACGGATTGCGCTGGCTTTTTTGGCTGATTCCCTTGTGGCTGATTTTTCTACCCCTCGGATTGGAGGGGAGGGTCTCTCGGCAAGGATTTCGTATTATGGCTCTGATCTTCCTGCTGGTGTCAGCAGCCTCGACTTTTTATGCTTCCAAGAATCCTTGGACACGACCGTGGCTGCAGCAGTGGCTTTATTATCACCAGTGGATTAAGTACTGAGGCTGGAAGAGCTCGGGCTGGAGGAGCTTTCTGGCCTCAAGAAATCCAATTTCGCAGTCCCGGCATGCCTGAATGGAAACAGGGAAGGGAGTTTAAGGAACTTCGCGATAAAAGGATGCAGACTTCCTGCCAACAATGATGCCGCCCTTTCTCTCTCCATGTAGTCATCAAGGGATAAGAACACTGAGATGAATCTGGACCTAAACTGAAAATACGTGCTGTCTCCAACGGTCAGGTCACTCGCGTGGCGGACCTGCTAATATCAAGTCCAGTGCCCCTTCCCCGCAATGTCGAAGAAATTCCTTCTGGACTGCGTTGCGCAGCCGGACCTGTTCCGCCAGTTCGCCTGACTGGGGGATGAGGAGGGGGCCTACTACGACACGAATGGGGTGCCATCTGGGAAGCCATGCGCCCTCGGGCAAGACTTGTCTGAGGTGGCAGAGCGTGACCGGCAGTAGATAGGAGTTTGTTTCGACAGCAAGCTTAAATGCCCCCATTTGAAAGGGGCGTAAACCACGAGCCCGAGTAAATGTCCCTTCCGGGAAGATATGTACGACTGCCCCCTCCTTGAGTCCTGAGTGGACTTTTTGGAAATCCGGGCTGAGTTGCGACGCATCATACCGGTGGACCAAGAGAAAATCGCACTTGCGGACAAATCTGCCCAACACTGGCCAAGAAGCCACTTCACTCTTGACCAGGAATCGGAAATCCAGGGCTAAGGCCGCCCCCAGCACTAATGCATCTGCGTAACTGCTATGGTTGGAAACCAGCAACAAAGGCTTGCCTTGCGATGCCAAGGAGGCGGCTCGGGCCAAATGATCCTGCCCTTCCAGCAACGGGTTCATTCCTATGAACGAGAAGGTGCACCGGCAGAGGAACCTATAGATTCTACGGCTCAAGCCGGAATCCGAAGCCGGCACGAACCACAGGATCAGCCAGCACGGAACTCCGATTATCCCCAGAATCCACCAGGTGTAAAAGCCATAAAGCGTCCGGCAAAGCCAGTGAAAGCCCCGCCGAACATACCCTCCGACTGAACCGAGCGCAATTGTAACAACTTGGAGCCACGTGGGACGACGGCTTTGAACCAATTTGCCTTCCTGAAAAAGTCTCCTGCAAGCGTCACGTCGTATTTTCCCGCTTGAGGTCTTAGGTACAGCATGGGGAGGTACCGTTACGACGATATCCGGAGGCAGCCCCAGACAGTCAATGACACGATTGACGATCTTACTTTTCAGGGACTCAAGCTCCGATTCATCGTTTATTCTTGTTTCAGCCACTATAATGAATCGCTCGGTTCCAGTATTCAAATTGGATATCCCAAAAGCTGCGACACACCCTTGACGGATGCCGCTAACTCCGCCGACCACTTCTTCAATCTCTTGTGGATAGAGATTTCGGCCTCCCTTGATGATGATGTCTTTGGAACGCCCGGTCACATAGAGCTCTCCCTCTGCTTGATAACCCAGATCGCCGGAATCGATCCAACCATCGTGACTGACCTCTTGTGTGGCTGAGGGATTTCCAAAATACCCTTGCATCACGGATGGGCCTCGAAATTGGATGTGCCCTTGCGTCCTTTCAGGTATTGTCTGGCCGGAACCATCGACAATTCGGATCTCGTGACCTGGGATGGGCTTGCCTACGGAGACGAAATAGAGAGGATTGCCGCCAGCATCATGCGAAGGTACTGCTGTCCCTTTACGAGCAAAGAGTTCTCGATCTACCTCATCGATTCTCGGGGCTCGACCCAGTGGTGGAACGCTCAAGGCGACTGCGCATTCTGCCAGGCCGTACACGGGCAATAGCGCCTCCTCCCGAAACCCATACTTCCTGAACCGTTCCGAAAACTTCTTCAGGGTGTGGGGACTGACCGGCTCAGCACCATTTAAAGCAGCGCGCCAACTGCTGAGGTCCAGGCCGGACAAGGATTCAGACGGTATCTTGTTGATTGCGAGTTCGTAGGCGAAATTAGGAGCGGCCGAAAGGGTGGCACGTGCATAATGAATTGCCCACAACCAACGCTCCGGCTGGCTCAGAAAATCCAGAGGTGACATCAAAGTAAGAGGGATCCCGTAATACAAGCACGACAACCAGCACCCAATCAACCCCATATCGTGGTAGAGAGGCAGCCAGCTGACTCCCGAGTCAGCCGGCTGCAACTGAATCGCTTGAGCGATGCTCCGTATGTTGGCCACAAGATTCGCATGGCTCAAGACTACCCCTTTGGGGTCTCCGGTACTCCCCGAAGTATATTGAATCAGAGCGATATCATCCGGCTGTATAGTTTCAGTCGCCGGTTTTTGTCCGTTGGAATTCAGACCATCGATGGTCACAACACCCTCCAGGCTCGGGATTTTTGGCCGAAGAAGTTTGGCCAGCAGGTGTGCCTCCTGGAAAGTAATCAGAAGTCGTACCTGTGCATTCCGCAGAATCAAAGCCTGGCGGTGCGCATACTCCTCAATGCGATCGGGGCGAAACGGGGGGTAGATCGGGACAGGCACACAACCCGCCATGAGAATTCCCAGAAAAGAGAAGAAAAACTCATCGCAGGTCGGGAGCATCAGGGACACCCGTTCGCCTCGCGCTATTCCTCGATTCAGGATTCCCGATGCGACCGACAGGGACTTATTGGAGAGATCCTCATACGTGATTGACCGGGAATGCTGGTCACCTTGCAGGAGGTGGATGTGGAGCCGGTCCGGTTCATTCCTTGCATATGTCATCACAGCTTGGACCAGGGTCTCAGGAAGAGCCGAGCCGGAGAAGAAGCCTCTTGAGGCCTGAGATGAAGCAAGGGTTGGATAAGGCGCTTTCCAATCGTTTCTCGCCTGGGAATAGGTCGTCGTTCCTGCGAAACTCCCTGCCCGATCAGTATGCTGGCGAGAGTTGATGGCAATCGCCAAGTCGCTCACTGTCTCGGCGCTACTGAAAAGGTTGTCAGGCAGGCGAAGTTTGTAATCCTTCTCTAGTCTCGACAGCAATTCCACGCGTTCCAAACTTCCAAGCCCAAGATCCCGTTCCAGAGAAGCCCGCAAATCCAAGCTCTTCAAACCCCGATGGGACCCGAGTTCCGTCAGGAGCTGACGCGTAAGTTCGAGTACCCGTGCTTCAGTTCTACTTTGTTCAGAGGATGGGGGACTCGGTTCCAATTCTTTTTCCCTTCGGGCTATTCCGTTGGATGTTACTCATTCTTGGATGGAGTAATGGAATTCTTACTCCGCCTTTAAATGATAGAGCTTCATCCAGGGTGAATCAAATGGAGGTATCGCGGGATGCATTATTCGCAATTGTTGTCGTCCTAGTTCTCGTACTCAGCTTTCTATAGTCTCCAACAGAAGAAGCCGAGCACGAGGACGACGACGAGGACAAAGGAGGGCAAAATTTACGTGGGAGTCGACCGCGGCAGCGCCTTTTGGAGTTTCTCACCCGAGCGCCTGGACTAACCAGCAGCCAGATGTACCCCGCTTCCTCCCTGTCCATCCTGGGCAGCCGGGAATTCATCCGGGAGGTGACCCGGCACAGAGAGCCGCGACGGACCCGAGGGCGGAACGACTCAGGCCCCAAACTACCATTGCCGAAATTAGGTGAGATATTGGACCAAGTGGCAGGAGTGACACTGCAGGACTTGTGCGGTCCTCATAAGGGCAGCCGTCAGCAGTCCGAGGTGAGGGAACGGCTGATCTATGTGGCAACGCGGCGGATGTTCTATGCGGGGATGGAATCGGCCCGTTTCTTGGGAGTCACTTCGGGAAGGACAGGCATAACTTCTCCGGTAGCCTCGCCATCAAACGTTTACCTTCAACCCTCCTTCAAAGCAAGGAGAAGATCACCTCTTGTTAATTTCCATGTGCTAATGTAAGCAGACGATAGGGACAAACCAGATAAGATCAGAGCAGTACACAAAAGCGTGAGCGGATCCGTCGGTGTAATTTCATATAGTTGGCTCTTTAAGATGAGGCTGAATCCCAGCGACATTGCCACCCCGGCAATAATTCCAATAAGAGTTGCCCTTATTCCTTGTCCAGCCACCATTTTGAGCACTTGCTTGGGCTGGGCTCCTAATGCGATACGAATCGCAATCTCCCCCCGGCGGTGACTGATATTGTAGGTCACAATTCCGTAAATCCCGACTCCAGCCAGAAACAAAGCCGCGATAGCAAAGACACTAAGCAGAAACAAATTGAACCGAGGATGAGAGACCACATCTGAAATCATTTGCTCCATGGGTACAAAGACTTCTGCGGACACATCCTTGTCTATTTTCCATATCTCCGCTCGGAGGGAAGAATGTATCCCCTCAATGTTGTGACTGGTCCTTACTATCAGATAGAAACCTCGTGAAGGAAGGAGTCTGAATGGCAGATAGACCTGCGGCCCAACCTTGTTATCGGGTCCGTAGAACCGCACATCTTTTGTGACTCCTTTGATTACCCAGGACATGTGTGGATCAAAGTCAATTAGAATGAGACGCTTCCCTAATGGGTCCTGATTGGGCCAATAAACATGAGCCATTGTTTCATTGATGATGATTTCCGGTCGTGGGGGGGTGGTCCAAATACCAGACTCTGAACTCGATGTCATTGGAATGCTCAAAGTTCGAAAATAGTTTCCATCGACAAGAAAGAAATCAGCATTTGGCCCTTCTTGAGAATTTAGAGAAGGCTTGCCTTCGATTTGAAACCTCATAGAGTAGTACTTCTCTAAAGGCAAGGGGTACGCAATGGAAGCAGATTTAACCCCAGGGAGTAATGTTACTTGCTTCACCAGTTCATCAGCGAAGCTCACCGCACGCCGATTCTCCTTGTATTTCTCCCTAGGTAACGCAACCTGACTCACGAGCACGTCTTGTACACTTAGGCCGTGGTCGACACTCCTTAAGCGCAAGTAAGACCGAAGCATTAAGCCTGCACTAGTGAGCAGCGCAAGCGTCAGGCATACCTGGATAACAACAATGACCTCTAGAACTCTAGAGTGTCGTTTCAAAGTGGACTTTAGACCAGATTCTCTCAGCAAACCAACCAGATTGGGGGTAGTAGCAACGAATGAAGGTGCGAGACCAAATGCTCCGCCCATAACGACTGAAATGAGGAATGTAAAGCCGAATGCCTGCCAATTGATGCTCGCCTCAGAGAGCCTGGGTATGTCCGAAGGCGCTAAACTTAATAAGATCGAACGCCCCCACATGGCAAAGGCAACCGACGCCATTCCTCCAAAAATTGCGAGGAGGGTACTTTCAATGATCAGTTGCCGAATCAGGCGATACCTGGTTGCACCAAGGGCAGATCGGATCGCAATTTCGCGCTGCCTTGTAGTTCCTCTAGCCAGGAGCAGCGCGGAAACATTGGAGCATGCAATGAGCAGAAGGATTCCGGTGGCCCCAAACAGCGTAAGGATAATTGTTCTGTAATGACCAACGACCTCCACATGCAAGGGTGTCACAACAATTCGCCAGCCGGAGTGGAGTTGTGGGAACGTCTGCTCGAGTCGTCGGCCAATTATGTCCGTTTCTGCCCGAGTTTGCTCCAGGCTAATCCCCGATTTGAGTCGAGCCACAACGTTGAGCATGCGGCCAGCTCTCTTGTTTGGAGATATTTCCAAGACACGAAAGAGCTGCGGAGGAACATTGAACACCGTCAGTGCGAAATTGAACTCAGGGGGGAGAATTCCAATGACTGTGTAGCTGACTTGATCGATCTCCAATTGCGTTCCTAAGATGTTAGGGTCAGCACCGAGACGACTCTGCCAAAAACTGTGGCTCAGTACCACTACGGGGATAGCATTGGAACTATCCTCATTGGGAAGGAATGTTCGTCCTTGAATGGCCTCGACCCCAAGTACCTTGAAGAAATTTGCTGAGACAGACG
>DATKMG010000824.1:0-8080 GCA_035541995.1 Terriglobia bacterium | reverse complement strand
CAAGACGCCTCAACTCATGCATGCAGCGCTGCTGGTAATGACACCTCTGTTGCGCCTGCGTAAGACTGTCATCCCCGGTATGGCAATCGTCCATGACATGCATTATTGATGGACATTCAGCCCACTTCGCGTTATACAGTGCTATTCATTAGCACGGCGAACTAAAGAAAAAACTGTGAGTGGGGGAAAAATCTTTGCAGACCCGTCGGCTGCAACAAGGGAAGGCTCCGGCCCTAGGAATCTCTTAAACCAACCGAGTGAGTCCGCAACATGCAGCAGGGCACTTTGGCTCTGATGAAACAGATCCGGTAATTCAATCGCGACTGGAATCTCGCAATCCTCAAAGGAGGAAGCATATGGTTGGTTTGCTTGGGATCGTTGTTCTGATGCTGCTCATGTTCTTGATAGAATTACCGGTGGGAGTGGCGATGGGCCTGGTCGGCCTGGGGGGCATATGGTGGCTATCTTCGCCAGCCGCAGCCTTTTCCATGTTGGGCACCGAAGTTTGGTCAACCTTTTCCAATTACGGCTTGACGGTCATTCCACTGTTTGTCTGGATGGGCCAAATCTGTTTTTATTCCGGGGTCAATGAGAGTCTTTACAATACAGCCTACACATGGATGGGGCGGACCAGGGGGGGCCTCGCCATGGCCACCATTCTGGCCTGCGCCGGTTTTGCAGCCATATGTGGATCCAACACGGCGACCGCCGCCACCATGACTTCAGTCGCGCTCCCTGAAATGAGAAAGCGCAACTACGAAAAAGCCCTGATGTCCGGTTCCATTGCGTGTGGTTCCACTCTTGGCGTGGTTATACCCCCAAGCGTGGTGCTGCTCGTCTATGGAATCTACACGGAACAATCCATCGGAAAACTGTTCTGGGCCAGCACGGTGCCGGGCCTCGTCATGACGGCGCTGTTCTGTTTTACTATATATATCCTTTGTCTGCTCCGTCCCGAAAGCGGACCGGGTGGACCACGCACCTCAGTCCTGGACAAAATCAAGGCCATACCGGGCGCATTCGAGATGATAGCGCTTTTCTCTCTTGTCATGTCCGGACTCTTATTCGGCTGGTACACCCCCACAGAGGCAGGCGCAGCGGGGACCGCCTTCGCCCTTATCATCGCGTTGATTCGCAGGAAGATAAGCTGGACCGGATTTGTCGCCTCTATAGTAGACACCGTGAAGGTCTCCTGCATGATCATAATAATTGTCACGGGCGCGGTGATTCTGGGACGGTTCCTGACCATGAGCGGTCTGCCGACTCAGATTACGGAGTACTGTGCCACACTGAACGTTCAGCCGTGGGTAATAATGGCGGTCATCCTGGTTGTTTATGGCATAGCAGGGTGCGTCATGGATGCCCTGGGATTCCTGTTGGTCTCGATACCAATTTTTTTCCCTCTGGCCATGAAGTTGGGTTACGATCCAATTTGGTTCGGGGTCATAATTAACGTTGTCACGACTCTGGGCGCGATAACTCCGCCGGTGGGCATATGTGCATACGTGGTTGCGGGAATGAGCGGAGACATCCCCCTTGGGACGGTCTTTCGGGGGGTGATCTGGTTCATCCCGGTTTACGTGATAACAATGGTCCTTCTGATCCTTTACCCCCAAGTGGCCTTATGGCTGCCGTCGTACGTGAGGTAGGATAATATATTGTTTCATACCGAACGGGCTTTCAAAGGAGGCAACAAAAACCGGCAATTACCGACAGGAAGGCCGGGCCGCCGCCGACAGCTCCACATCATCGCGGGAGGTTTTTGAGATGAAGAGTCGAAGTATTTTGCGGATTTGTGCCATCGCGTTGTTTCTTTTGGCTACCGTCCACAGCTCGCCATTTCTCGTCTCATCGGCCGGCGCGCAGACCATCACTCTGACCTACGCCAACTTTCCCCCGGCCCCCACATTTCCCTGCGTTCAGATGGAGAGGTGGGCTAAAGAGGTGAATGCTCGCACGAATGGAAAAGTGGTGGTCAAGACTTTTCCGGGAGGCACCCTGTTGGGCGCGAAGAATATGTTCGACGGGGTGGTAAGCGGTGTGGCGGATATCGGGTGCCTTGCCACAGCATACCAGCCGGGCAGATTCCTGTTCCTGGAGGCCATGGACCTCCCATTGGAGTTCCCCAGTGCCGAAGTTGCCAGCCTTGCTATGTGGGATCTGTATGTGAAACACAAACCTAAGGCATTCGACCAGGTCAAAGTCCTCACGATGTTTACATGCGCTCCGGCCAACATCATGTCTCAGAAACCGGTGCGTAAGCTTGAAGACTTAGAGGGCCTTAAGTTGCGTGCTGCTGGGACCGGTGTGGAGATCATGAAGCTTTTGGGAGCGCAGCCCGAAGGCATGCCAATGTCGGCCGTGCCCGAAGCTTTGCAGAAAGCGGTGGTACACGGCCTTGTGAGTTCGTTGGAAGTGATGAAGGACATGAAGTTTGCGGAATATTGCAAGTTCGTTACCATGTGCGACCTGTGGGTTGTGCCCTTTGCCGTGGTCATGAACAAACAGAAATGGGAATCACTTCCTGATGACGTGAAGAAGGTTTTTGACGATCTGAGTCGAGAACAATCCAAATGGACCGGTGAATACGCGGACAAGCACGCCAAAGACGCTTCTGAATGGTCGAAAGAAACGGAAAAAGTGGAGTTCATCACTCTCCCTAAAGAAGAAAAGGATAGATGGACGGCCAAGATAAAACCGGTAATACAACAGTATTTGGACCGCACCCAGAAAGAGGGGATCAACGGCAAAGAGGTAGTGGACGATCTGACGAAGCTGAAGACCGAACTCTCCCGTACCGGAGGAGTAAAGTGAAGCTGGCGGGGACACAGGTGATCTTATACCGATTCGCATTCAAATCCCCCCATTACCCCCTTTAATAAAGGGGGTTAGAGGGGATTTTCCTACAAACTTGAACGCGAATTGGTATTAGAGGCCGTCACGTGATTGTGCCGCTTTGTTTTCGGGAAAATGAACCGATTCGTCTGAACTCTCGGGTGCCACGGGCCTGTTTGCAGGCCCATGATTCTTGGTTTTCGTTGGATTCAAGGGGACCGGCATGGAAGCACTTAATAAGGTGAATGAGTGGTTCAATGGTGCTCTGACCTTTCTTGGCGGGTTGGCGCTCGTTCTTATGACATTGATCTCGTGTGTTAACATGGTGCTCAGATTGTTCGGACATGCGCTCGCGTCCTCTTTCGAACTGGTGAGTTTTCTCGGGGCACTGACCGTTGCCCTGCCTTTGGGGTATACCCAGATCAAGAAGAGTCACATAGCCGTTGACATCCTCTCCAGCACTTTTTCACCGGGCTCGCGCAGAATCGTCGTCGGAATCAGCCTCGTTCTCGGGATAATTCTGTTTTCCGTCGCAGCATGGCAGGTCGGTGCGTATGCGGAAATTCTGCGCAGAACTGGTGAGGTGTCCGAGACTTTGCGGCTGAGCTACTATCCCTTTGCTTACGGTGTCGCGATTGCTTGCGGCAGCATGACCTTCAGCCTGCTGGTGGATTTGATATCCATGTTGGCGAAACCCACATCGGCGGGTCAATGATCGCTCCTTGTCCTGAGGCCATGTCTGGCACCCTTTTGCGGATGTGGGCGCGCCGATCACAGATAATGATCCCTGAGGATTCGGTGTCGTTCATCAGGGTCCTCTTCATCAAATAGAAGTGCGGCCACAGTGTTGAATATGTCCGAGAGCTTGACCAGACCCTGCAATTTGCCCTCGCTCATAACGGGAACCAGGGAAATATTGTGATCCATCATTATATCGAGGGCCTTGAGAATGCTGTCCTCAGGCTGAACTGAGCCGGCGAACGGCACTACAAGCTCACTGACGGGGGGCGAAACATCGGGATTCTCACAGGCCTGAAGTTGCTTTTCCCAAAGATGCTTCACGCTTTTTAGTAGATCGGTCAGATGCACGAACCCCAGAAGCTGGTAATTCTCGTCAAAGACCAATGGAGTTGAATGACCGTGTTCCAGCTTCTGCTCATCAGTGACGATCCTTAACAGCTTGATTGCCGTGCACACGTCAGCGTCCGCCCTGATCGCCGGCCATTCCTTCGGAAGAATCATAAGTTTTGAAACAGGTATTGAATGGGGCATATCGCACCTCTCGCAGTATTCATTCCACGCCGGGTTCGCGGCCGGGCTTCAGTAGCGCAACAACAGAAACACCGATGAAATGATCAAACTGATCAGGGTTATTGGGGCCGCCTCTTTCATGAAGCCGTAAAATGTGATCTTGTAGCCGGCCTTTTCAGCTATTCCGGTGGTCACCACGTTGGCGGAAGCGCCAATGATAGTACCGTTGCCTCCAAAACAGGCCCCCAGAGACAACGCCCACCATAATACCCCGGTTTCGGCCCCCGGCAGCGTCTTGGTCAGAAAGAGCGTTATCGGCAGCATGGTCGCGGTATAGGGGATATTGTCTACGATAGCCGAAGTCACGCCGGAGACCCACAGTATTATCAACACTGCCACCCAGAGTTTCCCCTGGCAAACATCGAGTATCCAGTCCGCTATCACCTGAAGTATGCCCGTTTGCTCCGCTGCCCCCACTACGATAAACAACATAATGAAGAAGACTAGCGAGGGCCATTCGATCTCTTTCTCCAGCATCTCCACAATATCCAGTTTGCTTACCAGCACGATCAGCGCCGCACCGAACATGGCCGCAACGCTCACCTCCATGTGAAACACACCGTGAAAGACGAACATCCCGATCACCGCCAGCAGCACCGTCCCGCCAAGGGTTAGAATCCTGGCATCGGTGATCTTGTACTTCTCTCTAAGAAAAGATATCATCTTTGGCACGTCTTCAACCTTGGCCCTGTGGTAGTCCTTGCCGTAAACGAATTTGTTGTAAATGATCTGTGCCGCCATTGTCACGATTACCACGGGAGTAAGATGGATGACGAACTCATTGAAAGTGATGCCCGCGTACGATCCGATCATGATGTTCGGCGGGTCGCCGATGAGCGTGGCGGTACCTCCGAAGTTGGATGCCAGGATCTCAGGAATGAGAAAAACAAAGGGGGACACCCCGAGCACGACCGCGATTTCCATTGTCACGGGCGTGAGGAGAAGCATGGTGGTCACATTATCCAAAAAGGCGCTGACCGTCGCCGTAACTATGCAAAGAGCAGAAGAGAGTAGAAAGATCTGGCCCCTGGCCACCTCGAAGGATTTGTAAGCCAGCCATTGAAAAACGCCGGAGACCTTCAACACACCCACGATAATCATCATCCCCATGAGGAGGAAGATGACGTTCCAATCCACTGCACGAAGGGCCTGTTCATACGTGAGCACATTGAATGCCTCGTTGTAGTATCCAAATGTGTGGGTGATGAACAGTATCACAACCGCGCCAAGAAACGCTGCCAGCGTCCTGTGAACAATTTCAAAAGCTATCAGAACATAGACACCGAAGAAGACTATCAGCGCAATCCAGAATGCGGTCCCCTGGAATCGCTGCATGGAAAAAGCGGTATACGCAAGAAAATGGGTGAGGCCCTTTTCATCAGGTCCTTCCTCGTACACTTTTAACGGGATCAACTGCGAAGGCCGGAAGCTTGGCCTGGTGATTTTGACGGCCCAGTGGCCGTCTTTAATCTTCTCGGCCGGCGCGTGAATTTCTACGCTGAAAAGGCCGTTTCTCCCCGTTGCCTCAATCTTTGCCGTGCTGGGATCGTGTGCTATGCCCAGGTAAGGCCTTCCATTGAGATGAGGCAGAACATTTGCTTCACCCAGGGGATTGCCCGCCGAGTCGAGAACCTTGCCTTGAATTATCAGAACAGCGTTTCCGGAATTTGGCTTGTCGCCCAAGCAGCTCCCCGAACCGAACAAAACCGCGGCCAAAGCCAGAATGAACGTCAACGAGTTAAGCTTCATAACTCATCCTTTTGCACGATGTACCCGTAAGTGATGAAGAGGAGCATTATACCAAATAGGCCTGGAACCAATGGAATCATAGCAAGGGAATTCCGCTGCGGTCCACAGAATTATCTGATCAGAGGAAAAGTCTGAGAAACAATCTGAATGCCGTAAGAGATACAATATATAATAATCTACTTTATATTTTTTTCCAAAATTTATGAGATAATTGGTAAAAATATTATTGCATTCCCATCGGTGTGTGATATTAGTGCCCAGGCAACGGGACGTGCGCGTCTCAAAACTCAGGAAAACAGGAGTTGAGCGATGAAGAAGACCTGGATAGTGTTGACGATGGTTTGTTCGATTGTTGTCGTCGCTTCTTGCCTGACCGCCCTGGCACAGGACGTGTCGACTCAGATACGGGCCCTGGAACAAAAGGCCGAGAGAATGCAGAGCCAGATTAATCTCGCCAAGCAACAGAGCGACATGAACCTTGATGCTCAGATCAAGACACTGAGGGCCTCGGTCGACAGCCTGCTCGGACAGAGGGTGCAGCTTGACGCACACATAGCCAGATTGGAAGGGCAAATTGAGGACCTCAAGCAGAGTTCCACCACCAGTGTTAACAGGCAGGTGAAAGAGTACGAGGCAGAACTGGGTAACATCAAACAACAAATTGGGAGTTTGATGTCAACGAAAGATGCAGCGGCGGCCAAGAAGTCCGATGAAAGCAAGCCCGCCACAGGTCAGGTTGGACAATAGAATGCATCGTTACAATGATGGCGCTCTGACTACGTGCGGTGATGTCGTGGCGAAAGGTCCCTCCGGGCTCGTGAGCGGAAAGCCCGCCTTAACAGGAGGATCGTTACCGATCCGGGATAATGGGCTCGGGGGACCGGCATCTTTGATTTTTCAGGGCCTTTACACACACCTGAATGCCGATGAACCGGACATTGCGGGAGGTGCCCACAGGGCCTCTATCCACCCCGTATGGTCAGGACGCACGATTTACAGGTGACTTATCCGCTTACCAAAGCCGTGGAGAGAGTCCCCGGCCGCGCTGATCGTGCTCCGATTTAGAGATAACGTGAGAAGTGAGAACGTCAGGGATACATCTCTTGGTGTTGCGCAGAACCATAAACATTTTGCCACTGCCACATGATATTGTGATTAACTAACTAAAAAACAGAGCATTAGGCCTTATAATTGACTTTTAGGTTTAAGTATGTTAGGATGCTCTAGTGATGCGTCAGATTTAAGTGTTGGTATAAGGTATGGATACCAAATCAAAATGGCTGGCTGCTATCTTCCTCCCTTTGCTCGTGTCATGTTCGTCTGTCACTGGAATAGTTAAGAAAAACCCAGAATTAAAAGATATACCTAAACAACAAACCGAGGCGGCCGCGAAAAGCGCGCCTGCCGGCAATCCTCACCAACAAGGCGCTTTTCACGTTGTGGGGCCGGACGAGACTCTTCAGCATATATGCAACGTTTACGGGCTGGATCTGTCAACAGTGGCCAAGGTTAACAGAATTCTCGCTCCATACTCATTGAAGACCGGTGACACAATCTTTTTGCCCGCATATGCGCTCCTGGATGCCGGCGAGGAACCCGCGCGCGGCTCCACGGCAAAGGGCAAGAATGAGAAGAAACAATCTGCCAGCGCCCTGGCAAATGCTATTAGAGGCGAGAGAGATCCTGCGGTACCTGATCTCAAGTTTCCCGTCCCGGGAGGCGTCCTCGCCTCGCCTTTCGGCCATAGATGGGGTCGATTCCACCGGGGTTTGGACATTGCCGCCGGCATAGATACTCCCGTGCTGGCCTGTGCGGACGGCCGAGTGATATTCACCGGCAGCAGGAAGAGATTTCGTAGTTACGGTAACACAGTGCTGATCGATCACGGCAAGGGTGTGTACACGTATTACGCGCATCTCAATAATGTGGCAGTGACAAAAAATCAGAAGGTGCGCCGTGGTCAACAGATCGCGTCTGTAGGTAATTCAGGACGTTCCACCGGCCCCCACCTGCATCTGGAGGTACGCGTCGCCAACAACATGTTTAATCCTCTCGCATACTTCTCACCTGTAGAACTCACCCGAACGCGTGTAGCCAAGAGGTTCGAGCCTTCTCCTATGGGACCGATTCGTGCCAAATGGCAGATCCCCGATCTACTTACCGCTCGTCGTTGAAACACAAGCTA
>DATKMG010000823.1:0-4808 GCA_035541995.1 Terriglobia bacterium | reverse complement strand
GGGTCCCCAACAAATGGCTATCGGCCAAAATGAAGCCCATTAAGCTGACAAAGCAGGAGAAGGCTGACCTCGTCGAATTCTTGAAGGCCCTTTCTGGTGATGTGACGTGGTATGGGAAGGGGCAGGATCTGCCCAGTGCTTCAGCCAAAGGACAATTGTGAGTTGAAGCACGCTTCGCTAAATGTGGATGCTGGAGGGCAGCACTTCTGTGCTGCCGCTTCTTTTTTTTAATTCGGCGGC
Source organism: Terriglobia bacterium (assembly GCA_035541995.1). Classification (GTDB taxonomy): domain Bacteria; phylum Acidobacteriota; class Terriglobia; order Versatilivoradales; family Versatilivoraceae; genus DATKMG01. The sequence goes on along the minus strand of DATKMG010000823.1, from coordinate 4,568 downwards.
GACGAAGCGCCGCCCTCCAATGGATCGCCACACTAATCTAAGGAGATCTTATGGCTCAACAGCTCCCTGGTTACATCCAGTCGAACGTTCCCAATCCTCTTGAGAATCGGGCCCCCTGGTACAAAAACACCGCCCCTACTTATGCGGGCATCTTTCTGTGGTTTGTATTTTGGAACCAGATCGCCACATTAGGTCTGAGAGATGCAGGACTTGGCATCTGCATGGTGGCTCTGCTCGTATCCGCACTCATTTGCCACTACTTGTTTTACCTGGTGCCCGGTCTATTGGGAATGAAGACCGGTCGGCCCCTCTACATCGTCGGAACTTCCACCTTCGGAGCAGTTGGCGGTTTCTTAATGCCCGGTTTTTTGATGGGGCTCCTTCAGTTCGGATGGTTGGGAGTCAATACCTTTTTTGCTTCGACCTTCATCGTGGAAGTCTTCTCCCACAAAGTTACCACCTTCCCGGATTTCACCCTGGCCGTGGTCTGCATCCTTTGGGGGTTGGGAGCAGCTTTTGTGGGGCTGAAGGGCATCCAGTACGTGGCGCGGGTCGCTACTTATCTGCCGTTGATTCCGCTGGCTGTCCTGTTCATCATGCTTTTCAAGACGGGCCTTGCCGCCGGAGGCTATCAACCGGTGGTCGACAATCCCGCAGCCGCGCACGCCAAAGCCTGGTTAGCCACCATCAGTTATGTGGTCGGATTCTTTGCCACGGCAGGGGCGGCTGGAGTAGATTTCGGCTTAAACAGCAGGAATGCCAGGGATGTCAAGAGGGGAGGACTGGTGGGGATTGCCTTAGCCATAGTGGTTTCGGCCGGCATCCCGCTGCTCGTGGTGGCTGGAGCACACAGCATGCGAATCCCCGGCGTAACTTCCTTTGCGTTCACCGATGTCATGAACGTTGTGCTGGGCTCCCAATTAGGGGGCTTTTTCATGCTGGCATTGACCATTGCCAGTTTTCCCCCAGCCTGCTTTTCTTCGTTCATTGCCGCCAACAGCTTCAAGACCACATTGCCCAAGGTCAATCCCTTTGTCTCGGTGGGCCTGGGGGCCATTTTCAGTATTGTGATTGCGGTCTTTGGCTGGGCAGGAAATCTGGGAGCCATGTTTGGATTGATTGGAGCATCCTTTGGTCCGATCTGCGGCGCCATGGTCGCCGATTACTTTATGTCGAAGATGAGCTGGCCGGGTCCCAGAGCGGATTTTAATATCCCTGGTTGGATCGCATGGCTGGCGGGCTTTGTAGTGGGGATCCTGCCGAATGAAGCTTTAACCAGGTGGGGTGTCACTAGCACGGGTCAATTCAGCTTCCTTGAGCCGGCCCCAGTGATTGCCTTCGTAGTGGGTGGCGTAATCTACTTCATTCTTGCCAAGCTTGGCTTGCAGAGCCGCAGCATACCGCTGGGCCAAACAAAGGAATAGCGCCGGGCTGCTTGCATCGAGTTTTGTACCCGGAAATTCCTGCTTGCGATGTTGGATTTTCATGGTATAAAGGGGCATGATTAGCCGTCCGGATGCAATGGCCGATGTCAAGCAAGCACTTGCCCGAAGCCGTGTGACGGCCATAGTTGGCCCACGACAGTGCGGCAAGACCACCCTGGCTAGGCAGTTTCTCTCCCCTGACTCGCCAAAGTACTTCGATCTGGAGGATCCAGTTTCACTTGCGCGGCTCGACCAACCTATGACTGCATTGGGGTCATTGAGAGGTCTGGTGGTGATCGACGAAATCCAAAGGCGCCCCGACCTGTTCCCGCTCCTCCGCGTCCTGGCCGACCGCGAACCCCTGCCTGCTCGTTTCCTCATCCTCGGCAGTGCGGCGCCCAACCTTTTGCGGCAGAGCGCGGAAACGCTGGCAGGCCGAATTGAGATCGTCGCTCTTGGCGGCTTCACTCTGAAAGAGGTCGGATTGGACGCTCAAGCCAGCCACTGGCGGCGAGGCGGATTCCCGCTCGCGTTCCTCGCTGCTTCAGAAGCCGACAGCTTCGCCTGGCGCAAGAATTTCATCCAGACTTTCCTTGAACGGGATTTGCCCCAGCTCGGAGTTGGCACACCATCAGTAACTCTTCTGCGCTTCTGGACCATGCTTGCGCACTATCACGGGCAGACCTGGAGTGCCGCCGAACCGGCTCGCTCTCTGGGTGTCAGCGAGACCTCGATCCGTCGCTACCTCGACCTTCTCACTGGGGTCTTCATGGTGCGCCAACTTCAGCCCTGGCATGCGAATCTGAAGAAACGCCAGGTGAAATCCCCCAAGATCTATTTGCGAGATTCGGGTCTCCTCCACACGCTGTTGGGCGTCCAATCGGAGAAGGAGCTCCTCTCTCACCCTAAGTGCGGCGCCTCATGGGAAGGCTATGTGATCGAAGAAGTCATCAAGGCGGTGGAGCCGGATGAGTCCTATTACTGGGCTACTCACAGCGGAGCGGAACTTGACCTCCTCTTGTTAAAGAACGGCCACCGCTACGGCGTTGAGTGCAAACGAATGGACGCCCCTCGCCTGACTCCTTCAATGCGCTTCGCTCTTGCCGACCTGAAGTTAGACCATCTGACGGTGGTCTATCCCGGCAACAGACGGTACGAACTTTTAAGCAAAGCCACGGTTATGCCTTTGGATGTGCTAATCGAGGAAGAGCATAGTTTCCTCTTTGGCAGCCGAGCCCCCATGCCGAAAAGCAAGGTTACCGGAAAGCGTCACGGGAGGTCCAAAGAATCGTGAAACCTGACCGTATCAAGGACTGGCCGGTTAAAGAGCGGCCGCGAGAGAAACTGTTGGAAGAGGGGCCCCGTGCAACATAAGATCGTGGCGGCATGGGAAACGGTGCAGAAGGCGACAGCAGAAACTTCGGCGGAAATTGAACGGCTCGAACGCGAAATCGAGGCTCGTTTCCTGGCTGACTTGGGATTGAAAGCCCTCGCCCAATCCAAGCTGCCAAAGAGCTTCGCAGTGCGTTGGTGCGATTTTTTGCGATGGGGTGTGAGCTACAACCAACTAGCACAAGTTGGGATGGATCTATCACGTAGCAAGTTTCCGCTCGCGGATGTTGGTTCCCTTGCGGAAATGGTTCAGTACGGTACGAGCGAAAAGGCCAATACGTCCAGCGACGGAACCCCCGTGATACGAATGAACAACCTTGTTGATGGCGAACTCGACTTGCGGAACCTGAAACATGTTCGTTTGAGCATACCGGATGCGGCTAAGCTAGCTTTGGCGGAGGGAGATATTCTGTTCAATCGAACCAACAGCAAACAGCTTGTGGGCAAGTGCGCTGTCTTCCATGAAAAAGGCCACTTCGTTTTTGCGTCCTACTTGATTCGTGTTCGGTTGGACACTACACGCGCCCACCCAGACTTTATCGCGTATGCTTTGAACTGTCCGATTGGACGCCAACAGATTGACGCCCTGAGTAGGCAAATCATCGGGCAAGCGAATGTTAACAGCGAGGAACTTCGAGGCCTACAAGTGCCCCTTCCCCCGCTGCCCATCCAACGCCAGATAGTAGAGCGTGTCGCCAAGCGGCGGGACGAAATCGCCAATCTGAAAACCGATGCCAAGGCACGGTCCGAGGCAGCAAAGGCGGACGTAGAAGCAATGATCCTGGGCATCCAGAAAGTGGGGACACCATGAGTCGCGGAAGACAGAAGATCTCTTTCGAAGGCCTGCTCCAAGAGAATGTCCTTGGGACGTTCAAAGTTATCCGCGGGTTCGCCGACTTGCGCGACCTTGCTGAAGTCTCCGTGGCGATGCAGTACCAGGGGGCGAAAGACAGCAGGGGCACTGGATGTCAACGGCAACTGGAGGAGCAGCACGTCGAGGACATCAAGAGGTTTCTGAGCAAGGGGAGATACCGCTTCTTCCCTGAGATCGTCCTCAGCCTTCGTAGTATTGGGGCGGCCGATCCCATCGTCACATATGCCAAGAGGAGGACAACCGTGAACGACCGGGCCTACGGTGTCACGGTGAGTCTTAAGGCATTGCGTAAAGATGGGTTCACCCGGATCCATAGGATCGACGGCAACCACCGCTTGGAAGCCGCCAAACGCCTTCAGCAGCATTCAAGGACTTCAGCAAGGCTCCATTCTGTTTCGTTATCTTGGATTCAGACAGACCGGAAGACGACGAATTGGCTGAAGCCATGCTCCTCAACCTGATCAATAGCAAGGCACTGCCCATCTCATCAGAACACAGTCTGAAGGTCCTTATGCGGGATGATGGAGCGGCGGCCGAGCGTTTCTTCGAGGACCCTCAGGTCTATCTGACCCGCTGGATGCATGGCAAAGTGAAAGACTGGCCTCAGGGATTCTACGGCGCAATGGGTGATGCCCCCCTCACTCGTCTCCACTCCGCATTGATAAACAGCAGGGCGCTAGCTACGAAATTCCAGCTCGGGTTTTCCAGGAGATCGACCAAAGCCGCCTTGTCATTGCGGATCTGACCGATGAAAAACAGAACGTGTATTGCGAAGTCGGGTATGCCAAAGCTCGAGGCATCCCGTTCTTCCTGACGTTCCACATAAAAACGTCTGATTCTTTAGTTGCTAAAAAGTCCAATCCGGCGAATAGAGTTCA
>DATKMG010000822.1:0-6900 GCA_035541995.1 Terriglobia bacterium | reverse complement strand
GTGTTTGATGCCCAGTACCGCTTCCCCGGACCGGTCAACATAATTGGTTTCCACATTCACTCGGGTCAGGCCAACCAAAATGGGCCGATTGTGATCAGCTCAGGAGTTACGAGTATCTCCGATGCAACGGGCGTTGGAAAGATTGTGAAAGTACTCTCTCTACCCACAACAGATGCAATGTTGAGCACAATCCAGGGTATTGTGTCCAACCCGGGGGATTTCTATGTGAATATTCACACTCCTGAGCATCCAGCCGGTGTCATGAGAGGACAGCTCACAGATGCCCGTCAAGCCTTGAATTTGCCGTATTCAGTCGACAATGCCACCTATCGGTCGAACTTAGGGGTCCAGAATCTCACCGATATGCCGGGCATGGTTTTGGCACAGCTGTCTACAAAATCAGGGGTGACCTACGAGAAGACGATCTATCTGCCCTCGAGGGGATTTGTGCAGATTTTCAACGTCAACCCTGCAATGGGAAGCAATGAAGATATGGGCAGCATCCGGCTTGCACCCGATCAACCAGTTGAGGCCTTTGTCTCGGTCATCCAAAACTCAAACAATGCGCCAACGTTGGTACCCCTCGCCTTCGATGGACGACGACTCTGCATTGGTTCAGCTACCAACGCGGGTAATTTTCGTTCCACGCTGGTCGTAGCCAACGAAGGAAATCAGCAGGCCCTAGTGGACTTGACCGCCCGGGACATCAATGGAAGCACAGTAGGCCAGAAGACCGGGATTCAGATTGATCCAATGGGCTTTTTCTCAGATACAGATATCCTAACCACACTGGGACTCTCAGTCGCTTGGGGTCCTCTGGAAATCCGGTCAACCAACGGACAGCCTATCTCAGCAGTCAGTATTGTTTACAACCCCGCCAATAATCTCGGTTTCTCATTGGCCGGGAGGGAATTCTGACAGGAGAGACACGACAAGGTCTAGCAACTGTTGTTTAAGACTCTGACAACGGCAAGGTCAGAGGATTCCACGACGTCACACTCGTTTCCGATCACGTAATCCCTCTCCTGCCATGCGGCGGGAGAGGGTGATTAGTAATTCTTTCTCAGCCTCTCTACTGTCCGCTTTTGCCCCAGCATGACCATCACATCGAATATAGGTGGAGAAGCTGCCCTTCCGGTGAGCAAAACTCGTGAGCCGTTGATCAACACGCCAGCTTTAACCTGTTTCTGATCGGCGAAACTGCGGAGTGCTAATTCCGTGGACTGCAGGGTAAATTCAGGAAGTGTCCCCAGCACTACAGCTAACTCCGGCAGGAGGATTTTCAGGCTCTCATCTTTCAGGAACTTCTTTATTGCTTCAGGTTCGGTTTCGAACTGGTCACATAAGAACGGACGCCCCATCGAGACAAAATCAGGCAGCAGCCGGGTGCGTGATTTCAGCAGATCGAGTAGATCCAGAAACCACTTCCGACGAGAAGTCTCGTATTCTTCCTCCCAGAGCCCTGTCTTCTCCAACTCGGTTCTGACAAGGGGGTATAGACCTTCCGCCGGGTATTGATCCAAATATACACTGTTGAACCACCCGAGTTTATCGAGGTCGAAAACGGCGTTGCTTTTGTTAATTCCCTCCAACGAAAAACGCTCAATCATTTCCTTACTCGACATTTTCTCGGTGCCCTGCCCCGATGACCAGCCTAATAACGCAAGGAAGTTACGAAAAGCTTCAGGCAAGTAACCCTGGTCGCGATAAGTCGTCACTGATGTCGCTCCGTGGCGCTTACTCAGACGGCTTTTGTCAGGACCCAGGATCAATGGTACATGAGCAAACAAGGGAGTCACTTGCTGGAGAGCCTGGTAAAGCAAAACCTGTTTGGGAGTATTGGAAATGTGGTCTGCTCCACGAATGACGTGGGAGATCTTCATATCAATATCATCAACGACCACACCAAGATGGTAGGTGGGCATGCCATCTGAACGCAGCAACACGAAGTCTTCCAGGTTCTCCAGATCATGTTCAATAATTCCTAAGACTTGGTCTTCAAACCGAATTTTTCCTTGCAGAGGAACCTTAAAGCGGATTACGCTAGGCACGCACTTAGCTTCCTTGGCTTCAATCTCCTCCTGCGAGAGTTGCCGGCAGGTCCCATCGTACTTCCAGTTCTTTTTTTCGTTCAGGGTCTCAAGAGAACAAAAACAGGCATAGGCAGTTCCCGCCTGTACCAATCGTTGGGCAGTTCCCCGATAGCGATCCAGGCGTTGAGACTGGAAAAAAGGCCCTTCGTCCCAATCCAGTCCCAGCCATTTCAGCCCCTCCAGGATGCCGTCGACCATCTCGGGTGAAGAGCGCTCGGTATCCGTATCTTCGATTCGAAGGACGAACTTGCCACCGAAATGTCTCGCGAAAAGCCAGTTAAACAGGGCTGTCCTCGCACCACCCACATGCAGGTAACCCGTGGGGGAAGGCGCAAATCTAACTCGGACTTCAAGCTTTGCAGATGACATCACTCAATGAATATCGAATTTTGACCACGTCAACTACGGATGGCGCTTTTAGCGGCAAGGAGTGCTGCATCATAGTTTGGGTGGGTCGTGATTTCCTTCACATACTCTACGTGCTTGATGGTGCCGCTCTGGTCCGCGACGAAAATAGCTCGAGACTCCAGGCGCAGTTCTTTGATCAAGGTACCATAGGCCATTCCGAAAGACGCATCTCGATGATCCGATAGCATGACCACACGATCGACTCCAGCCGCACCGCACCAGCGTTTCTGGGCAAACGGCAGATCCATGCTGATGGTCAAGATCACTACCCCGTCACCGAGGCTGCTGGCTTCTTGATTGAAACGTCGGGTCTGTAGATCGCACACCGGAGTATCGATCGAGGGAACCACACTGATCAGACGGACTTTCCCAATGCTACTTCGGAGGTTCACGATCGACAGGTCATTGGCAAGAAGAGTAAAGTCCGGCAATCGATCTCCGACCTTCAGTTCAGGACCTACCAGTGTCAAGGGATTTCCCTGAAATGATGCTGCACCCGCTCGTTCTTGAGCCATTCGCGTTGCCTCCTAATGAGAAGTGTTTCAAACCTAGCAATGCATTCGAAGGATTGTCAATGCGCCCTTGGATTTTCAGCATTATACAAGAGACGCGACTCGACAGCAGCCGAATTCATCTGACTAAAGGTAATCGTTGAAGATGTTTTCCAGCATTTCAACTCGGGCGGAATTGTTGGGGGCAATCGCGCCCTTCTTCAAAATATAGTCTCGAAGTTCCAAAAAACTCCTCCTTCCAGCTTCAATGTCGGCTCCCATTCGGGAATCCCAGCTGGCGTAACGTTCTTTCACGAAATCTCGAAGAATTCCATCCCGCCGGATTGCCGCTGCGATCTTTAGGCCCCGCGCAAAAGCATCCATTCCCCCAATATGGGCGTGAAAGAGGTCCACGGGTTCAAAGCTCTCGCGAGCCACATGGGCATCGAAGTTCAATCCACCCGTGGTAAAGCCCCCAACCTTTAGAATGGTCAACATGGCCACAGTAGTTTCATAAAGGTCGGTCGGGAATTGGTCGGTGTCCCACCCCAGCAATAGGTCTCCACGGTTGGCGTCAACGGAACCGAGTATTCCCATGGAAGCGGCAAACTCGAGCTCGTGCTGGAAGGTGTGACCGGCTAATGTCGCATGATTGGCTTCAACGTTGAGTTTCAGGTGTTTAACCAACCCGTAGTGCTGAAGGAAAGCATAGCAGGCCGCAACGTCTGAGTCATATTGATGTTTGGTCGGTTCTTTGGGTTTGGGTTCAATGTAGAGTTGACCTTGAAATCCAATCACTTTCTTATATTCAACAGCCTTGTGCAAGAACATTGCCAGGTGGTCCAACTCTCGTTTCATGTCAGTATTCAAAAGAGTCTTATAACCTTCGCGACCACCCCAAAACACGTAACCTGCACCGCCAAGTTCCCGGGTCACCTCCATGGCTTTGGACACCTGGGCTGCCGCAAACGCAAATACATCGGCATTGCAGCTTGTGGCCGCTCCATGCATGTAGCGTGGATGGGAGAACAGATTTGCTGTACCCCAAAGAAGCTTGATCCCGGTGCGTTGCTGTTCGTCCTTCAACACCTTAACCACTGTATCGAGGTTCTTCTCCGTTTCAGCCAGGGTCTTCCCCTCGGGTGCGACATCCCGGTCATGGAAACAATAATATGGGGCAGTCAGTTTCTCGATGAATTCAAATGCTGCTCGCACTCGCTTTTGAGCATTTTCCACCGAATTGGACCCATCGTCCCAAGGCATCAAGCGGGTGGGGCCTCCAAAAGGATCCGAACAGCCGTTTCGGAAGGCATGCCAGTATGCCACCGAGAAGCGGAAATGCTCGGCCATGGTCTTGCCTTCCACGATCTCGCCTGCATTGTAGTGTTTGAATGAGAGCGGATTCTTAGACTGGGGGCCTTCATAAGTGATCTTACGTATCCCCGGGAAAGCTTCGTTCATTAATCTCCTCCTTCAATTCGACTCTTCAACACACAAGATCAGACAATTGACTTCCGACCCTGAATGCTTCCATTTCCAGCTGGTCAGTACCTCGGCACAGAGGGATCGACTGTCTGTGACCAGAGATCGATGCCCCCCTTCAGGTTTTTGACTCTTCTGAATCCCGCTTTGCGCATTAGATCTACTGCCTTGGCACTCCGGCTCCCCATCTTGCAGTGAACCACTATTTCGCTATCTGGATCGAGTTCGCGTAATCTTGAAGCCACCTGCCCTAATGGGATTAAGGTGGTATTTGGAAGCCGGCAGATCTGGTATTCATGGGGCTCCCGGACATCAATTATAGTCACCTGATCCCCTCGGTCCAGCCGGGACTTCAGCTCCACAGGTGAGATTTCAAAGGCATCCTCGTTCGAGGTCGTGAGTGCCTCGGCCTGGGGAGCAACACCACAGAATTGTTCATAATCAATCAAAGCCCTGATCGTGGGATTCTCTCCACACAACGCACACTGCGGGTTTTTACGTAGTTTAAGCTCCCGGAATTCCATCTCGAGTGCATCATAGAGCAAAAGCCTGCCGATCAGGGACCGGCCACGGCCCAGGATGAGCTTGACAGCTTCCGTGGCCTGGATCAGCCCAATAACACCGGGTAGGATCCCCAAGACTCCGCCTTCGGCACAGCTCGGAACCAGCCCCGGCGGGGGAGGTTCCGGATAAAGGCAGCGGTAACACGGACCTTCCCTGGCATAGAAGACAGAGGCCTGTCCCTCAAACCGAAAAATGCTTCCATAGACGTTAGGCTTGTCCAGTAACACGCAGGCATCATTGACTAGATAACGAGTAGGAAAATTATCAGTACCGTCAATAACCAGGTCGTAGTTCTGAATGATCTCCAGGGCGTTGTCAGCCTTCAGGACGGTTTCATACGTGGCCACTTGTACATACGGGTTGATTCCCTGAATTTTCTCTTTGGCAGAATGGAGTTTCGGGCGCCCTACGTCCCGGGTGCCGTGAATGATCTGCCTCTGTAAATTGCTGTAATCGACCACGTCAAAGTCGACAAGCCCTAACTGGCCGACTCCGGCGGCGGCCAAGTACAAACCGAGAGGAGAGCCTAATCCCCCCGTTCCCACCAATAGGATCTTGGACGCTTTTAGTTTCTTCTGCCCTTCAATGCCCATCTCGGGCATGATGACATGCCGGCTATAGCGCTTAATTTCCTCCTGAGTCAGTTCCACGCCATCCGTCACCCTTTCCAAGCCCACCCTCGGCATAAATCTCTCCTTAAGCCCGCAATTAACGATAAGAACCGCAATGCCCGATCTATCGACCGGCTTTCGAGCCTTCTAGCTCTATGGGGATGGTCATTTCCGACTCAAATCGCGACCGATCCTCGACCATTCTCCAACTGTTCAATTCTCGTGCTCGCCGCTTTTTGACAGCTACAATGATATAAGAATGAACAAAATTTAACACGAATACACGAGTGCAATCAAAACTGACGTACGACGGGGGTGCAATCAAAAGTGACGTACAGAGGAACACCATCGAAAGCCTGGCCTGAAAGGCCAGCATAATCCAGCCCAGCGGCCAGCGGGTGACGGCGGTCACCTGGGCTGCAAGCCACCGCGCAGCCCTGGGTACAAGTGCCCTTAGGACGTCCCCAGCCCTGAAAGGGGCGAAAGAGAGATCTTGAGCCTCCAGGATCTTGCGCTCACAGACCACCCTCTTCCTCCTCAACATTGGATTGATGGGATCCGGTTTCCTATTCCGCTCCTTCAGAGCTCGGCGTATTTCCTGGGGGGCATTGACCCAGGGCGACGCCCGGGACAAAAGTCCCTTCGCTGCCCTGGGCTGAGCTATCTTGGCCTTTCAGGCCAAGGGTTGCCAGGTCACCAAGAAACCCTGAACCGGCATCTCTGATTGCACCCTGTATCTCCGACTCCGATGCAAGAGTTGCGGGAAAACCTTATGATGGGATAAAGAGACAATTTACCATCGACTGTAACTCCGGCGGAAGCTTTTTGATGAGTATACAGCTCTGAACTTAGAAGGCTCGAACAAATTTGCAGATGCCAGGGAGATGCAAATCGGCGGGGTGATTCGGGTCGGACCCGATAATTCCCCCCTCGGTCCGACCCGATAATTGAGGATGATCAATGATCCCTAATATCACATGCTGCGAATAACATCGAGTTATTCGGGGCATTCACCAAGAATGCTCCCTGTTGCGGTGTAAATGAGCGACCCTAACAAACTCGTTGTGGAGATCTTTAAACCAAGCGTGGCCTTGGTCAACGGTTTCCAGCGCATCATCGTCAACATGGCAATCCTCGAATGTCTTCGGGTGGGTTAGGCCGTCCCGCACGTCGAGCGCGGCTTGAAAGGACTGCCATCCTTGGTCTCGAAAATTGTCATCGAGGGAGTGGCCGAAAACGTCGCCTGCCGTC
>DATKMG010000821.1:0-9452 GCA_035541995.1 Terriglobia bacterium | reverse complement strand
AGGCCTCCTGGGCTGACTTTACTTGCCCGGAAACCCCGCCGGACGGCAGCATTCTCGCGTGATACAAGCTGAGAAGGAGCATGACAGCGCCGAACAGGGCCATCACGATCATCCACGCTTTTGTGATCCCCATCGATTTTTCAAGTTGCCCGGCGAGATAAACAAACGCCCCCTGTGACAACACTTTGGCAATGTTGTAAAAAGCTCCCTGCCAGCCGACAAATGCGGCTTGTTCCTTTTCTGAAAGGACGTTGATGTAGACCCCATCACCGGCGATATCGTGTGTCGCTCCACTGAACGCGATAATAGAGAAGAGGACCAAAGAGTATTTGAAAAAACTATCCAAGGGCAGTGTGAGTGCCAGCAATCCAAAGGAGATACCACTGATGAACTGTGTGGCTACAACAAAATGCTTTTTGGTTTTAAACATCTCCAGCAGCGGCCCCCATAAGGGCTTCAGCGTCCAAGGGAAAATAACCAGGGTCGTGAAGAAGGCAATTTGGGCATCGGGAACTTTCATCACTTTATACATCAATACCGAGACTACGTTGATGGCTACAAATGGCAGTCCTTCGGCAAAATACAAGGTGGGAACCCAGAAGGCAGGGTTCGTTGGCTTAGAAACTTTGACGGCCATGAAAAGGTCCTTTCAAGGTATTCTCACGAAATCTCCTCACAACTTGCCTATCAGATCAGCATAATTGCTGCTGGAATCGCGCTTGGCAGCCAATATTAAAACTCTTTCATTTCTTGAAAGACGAGACCAAAATGGCCAGGAACTGTTTTGGGATCTGAAATATTCTGTTGATTTCTGCGATTATGGTTTTCCTCGACCTCCTAAACCATCAAACAAATCCAAACAATTATCAATATCGAATCCAGAGGTGACTATGCGTTATGGTTTTTTTGACGATGAGAATAGGGAATACGTCATTCAACGTCCTGATATTCCAGTTTCCTGGACCAACTATCTCGGTGTTAAAAACCTATGCACGGTGATTTCACACAATGCCGGCGGGTATTCATTTCACAATTCTGCTGAACACCATCGAATTACTCGCTTCCGCCAGAACGGCGTGCCTCTGGACCGGCCTGGGCACTATGTTTACTTGCGAGATGACGAGACGGGGGAATACTGGTCACTTTCCTGGCAGCCGGTCGGCAAAGACCTGAGCCAAGCTCGATATGAATGCCGTCACGGTCTTTCCTACTCCAAATTTCACTGCGAGTACCAGGGGATTCTAGCCGATCAGATTCTCTTTGTCCCTCTTTCGGATGACGTTGAACTGTGGGATGTCCGGATCAAGAACCTAACCAGCAAGCCGCGCCAGCTTAGCGTTTTCACCTATCTCGAATTCTCTTTCCACCATATCGAGATTGATAACCAGAATCTTCAGATGTCGCTTTATGCCAGTGGATCAAACTATCAGGATGGCATTATTGAATACGACTTTTTCTACGAGCCTTGGACTTACCACTACTTTGCATCGAGCATTAAACCAGATTCTTACGACTCCACTCGTGACCGATTTCTCGGCCCTTACCGGACGGAGACTAATCCGGTGGCTGTGGAGAGGGGGTACTGCAGTAACAGCTCCGAGTTGGGCGGCAATCATTGCGGTTCATTGCACATGCAAATGACTGTGGCCTCTGGTGAAGGGAAGCGGCTCATTTTCATGCTGGGGGTCGGCCCCCGCTCAAAGGGCCAGAAGATCAGAACGAAGTATTCAAAACTCAGCACCGTCGACAAGGCTTTTGCCGACCTCAGGCAATATTGGCAGAAGAAATTAGCCGTGTTCCAGTGTGAGACACCACATCCAGGCATGAACACCATGCTTAACACCTGGACCCTGCTCCAGGCGGAGACTTGTGTCGTGTGGTCGCGTTTTGCTTCGTTCATTGAAGTGGGCGGACGTAACGGTCTGGGCTACCGTGACACATCACAAGATGTTATGGCTGTGGTTCATACTAATCCAGAAAAGTGCAAGGAACGCATCATCGAGTTGCTGCATGGCCAGGTCAGTGCAGGATACGGACTTCATTTGTTCGATCCCGACGTTTTCAAACCAAGAGAAGAAAAGCTCCCCGGCGTGAAGCTCCCGACTGTGGTCCCGACACCGAGCCCCCAGGACATAATCCACGGTATTAAGGACGTCTGTTCGGACGATGCACTTTGGATTGTCGCGACGATTTGCGAATTCGTCAAGGAGACAGGTGATCTGGCTTTTTTGGATTTTGTGATTCCCTTTGCCGATAAAGGTAAGGCAACCGTCTACGAACACATGAAACGCTCTCTTGACTTTTCAGCCAGGCACGTGGGCAAGACCGGCATCTGCAAAGGCTTGCGGGCAGATTGGAACGATTGTTTAAACCTCGGTGGCGGTGAAAGTGCCATGGTTTCGTTCATGCACCACTGGGCTTTGCAGGCTTTTATTGAAGCAGCCAAGATCCTGGGTCGAGATGCGGATGTCAAGAAATACACTAGGACGGCTGAAAAGGTCAGGGCAGCCTGTGAGAAGGAACTTTGGGATGGAGAATGGTATATCCGGGGGATTACCAGGAAGGGGATCAAGATCGGTTCGCGCAGGAACAAGGCCGGGAAGATCTTTCTGGAAAGCAATAGCTGGGCAGTTCTTTCAGATGTGGCTTCCCGGGAACGTGGCGTCAAGGCTATGGATTCCATTCACAAGTATTTATCTTCACAATACGGAATCCACCTCTGTTGGCCGACCTTTTCGAAACCGGACGATGATATTGGTTATTTGACGCGCGTATACCGGGGGATCAAGGAAAACGGAGCTATTTTTAGCCATCCGAACCCGTGGGCAATCGTGGCTGAGTGCAAGCTGGGACGAGGTGATCTGGCCATGAAGCTCTACAATGCCATTCTTCCTTACAATCAGAACGACATGATCGAAATCCGGGAGGCTGAACCCTACTCTTACTGCCAGTTCATTATGGGAAAAGATCATACGGCCTTCGGCCGGGCGAGGCATCCATGGCTGACGGGGAGCGGTGGCTGGGCTTACGTCGCGGCGACTCAGTGGATTTTGGGAGTCAGGCTAAGTTTCGAAGGTCTGGTGATTGATCCTTGCATTCCGCATGACTGGGAAGAATTCGAGGTTCAACGCCAGTGGCGCGGTGCGACGTTTCATATTAAAGTAAAGAACCCGGACCATGTGCAAAAAGGCGTCAAATCAATCACACTGGGCGGAAAGCCGGTCAAGGGATCGATCCCGCCCCAGAAATCGGGATCGGTCCATGATATCCTGGTGACGATGGGGTAGGTGTTCATACGGATTAGATGAGGTTTCGTGGATTTGGATCATAGGGGGATGAGGATGATTGAAAGTATTTATAGAAGGGACGTGCTGGCGGAGCGGATCTGGCCGGGAGCTGGCTTGTGGAGAGATGTTGCGTTGGTTATGGGCGGGGCGCTCCTGGTCGCGCTCTGTTCAAGAATTGAGGTTCCCTTGCGGCCGGTCCCCATTACCGCGCAGACTTTTGGAGTGCTTCTGGTAGGTGCTCTCATCGGCAGTGGACGGGGAGTTCTCAGTATATTCACATACCTGGCCCTGGGTGCGAGCGGTTTCCCGGTGTTTGCTGTAGGGAGTGGGAACGGCGTGATCAGCGGTGGACCAACAGCGGGTTATCTGGCCGGTTTTGTGGTAGCCGCCGGTGTCGTGGGCCGGCTGTCCGAACGCGGTTGGGATCGTCAGACATTTACCACCTTGCTGGCTATGACGCTCGGAATGCTCCCGATCTACGCACTCGGAGCCGCGTGGCTGGCCAGGTTCGTTGGCTGGACGCATGCCGTCTCAGTCGGCATCCTGCCATTCCTGGTGGGGGATGCTCTGAAGGTTGCCCTGGCTGCTCTTGCCCTGCCGCAAGCTTGGGCAGTTGTCGGCAGGCCAGAGACGAGAGACGGAGGGTACTTGACCCGACGGGGCCCATAATCAAACTTCTGCGGACGGCTCGGCGAGCCGTCCCCACCTGTGCACAACATGTTCATCTAACAACTAACCAACACGCAATCATTTGGTCTCCAGGTAGGGCGCGTTCGCCGAACGCGCCTAAATTTAGATATCGTTCTTAATGCTCCTGAAATGGGGCTCATGGGCGAGTAACTGTCATGGGGCATTATTGTCGGATTTGTGGTCGAATCAGACCCAACGAAGCGTTTTCAGGCAAGGGTCACCGGATCCACGTCTGCGAGAAGTGCGCTGCCTTGCCACAGAAAGAAAGAGAAGCCATCGAACAGGAAGATGAGATCTTCGGGTATCTAAAACAATCTCACATATCAGACAAGAACATTGAGCGGCTCAAGATGCTGGCTTCGTCCGAGAATGAGAAAATCTCCGGGCTTTCTGTAATCGTGCTCGAAGTGGCCAAAATCAAACCCTACAAGAGGCGTCGTCTGAAAGTTCTCGCCCGAGAAAGAAAAGACTTGCTGCAGAAACTCGAAGAAACCGGGCTGATCTTCGCTCACCATCACGAATAAAGGTGAGAGATAATGTCCTCTCACGGCAAACCGAAATCCTCTTTCGGCCTTATTGCAGCAATTCCACCATTTCCCGAACGGCGCGGTCTAGGCCTACCAAAACCGCGCGGCAGATAATGTTGTGGCCGATATTGAGTTCCTCAATTTGAGGAACGGTCGTTATTCCCCGAGTATTGCGATAGGTGAGCCCGTGGCCGGCATGGACGCTCATTCCCAGAGATTCCGACAGAATAGCTGCGGTTCGGATCTCTTCTAAAGCTTTTTCCGCTTGAATTTCCGTCCTACGTGTCAAATAGAGCGTGACGTCCGAATAGTGCGCCGTGTTGATTTCGATGATCCTGCTGCCCAGCTTGGCGGCGGTTTCAACCTGAGCTACCTCGGGATCAATAAAGAGACTGACTGCGATTCCACCGGCCGATAGTTTCTGGATCGTCGTCTGGATCTGGTCGAAATTCCGAATGCAATCCAGGCCCCCTTGAGTGGTAATTTCGCCGGGCGATTCCGGAACAAGGGTGGCAGTGTCGGGTTTGATGTCGAGGGCAATCTGCGTCATCTCGGGGGTTGCGGCCATTTCCAGGTTCAGCCGTGTTTTCACGGTTTCACGAAGCAGCTCAACGTCCCGATCTTGAATATGCCTCCGGTCGGCACGCAGATGGACGGTGATACCGGCGGCACCTGCCAGTTCCGCCATAACCGCTGCAGCCACTGGATCCGGTTCGTTGGTTTTCCGGGCCTCTCGAACGGTGGCAATGTGGTCGATGTTCACTCCGAGCTTAATCATGTGACGCCTCACCGGTACTTTCCCATCAGATCGTTCCAACGTATCCGCCCCAGGTCAAGAAACATACTGAGAGAATCCTTTGTGAAGCGGACCGTCGTTCCTTCGACATTGTCCCACCTGACCGGGATTTCCATCAAGCGCAGGCCACGGCGGCGGGCAATGTAAAGAAGCTCCGGATCGAATCCGAATCCTGTGACCGTCTGCCGTTCGAAAACCGGTAGGATACAGGTTCTTCGGAAGGCCTTGAAGCCGCACTGTGTATCCTTAAATGGCAGTCCCACAATCGCCTGCACGAAAACATTAAAGACTCTTCCCGAATACTCTCGAAACGGGGATTGATGAATTCCGATGAGGGACCGGTCGATAGCTCTGGACCCGAAAGTCACATCGCAATGCCCATCCCGAATGGGGTTGACCAGTCTGGGCAGTTCTGTGATCGGCGCCGATAGGTCAGCATCGGTAAACAAAATGATCTCCCCAAGCGCCTGCAAGGCACCGTTCCTCACACTGAATCCCTTCCCGCGGTTGGCCGGATTCCGTACCAATCGGAGGGCAGGCCAGGTTTCCCCGTGCTTCCTCACAATCTCAATGGTCGGGTCAGTAGAACCATCATCCACCACAAGTACTTCCGCATTGCAGTGGGTCTCTTCGAGATACTGCTTGATTTTTTCCAGGGTTATTCCAATGCGGGCAGCTTCATTGAAGGCAGGGATGACAATTGAGATCTGTAGTCCGCCCATGTTCCTTGAGGGAAACTATATTACAAGCTTCGCTTGTGTTAAAGTCCAAAAGGATTTATCCCCTAACTCTTGCCTACTGCACCTTGCGCGGGACGAGGGCATCCTCCCTCCAAATCGAAATTGTCCCGCGCCGAGTTGCGCCCCTGACCCTCCGTTTTTGACAATCTTTGAAGGCCTTTTCTATAATGGATAAGTTTGGGCTACCGCGCAAATGCTCTCTAGCGGACCGAAGGGCACGGGACACCCGGTTCAGTCCCAGGGGTAATGTTCCCCTCTGAGGCCGGATCTTTCCGAGGTAAAGAAAGTTGAGGAATAAAACGTTGGAGACCCGATTCACAAAGGCCTCATTCCACCCATCAGAGATCGTCCGGCTTGACCAAAGGCGTGGACCGCTCACCAATTATCCTGGAGTGAACGAGAACCTGATCGTGCGTGGGGCCCGGGTTCACAACTTGAAGAATATCAACTGCGAAATCCCGCATAACAGTCTCACGGTGATCACCGGAGTGAGCGGTTCGGGCAAATCCAGCTTGGCCTTTGACACGCTCTACGCTGAAGGTCAACGTCGATATATCGAATCCTTATCGGCATACGCCAGGCAATTCCTGGAGAGAATTGAAAAGCCTGAGGTTGACGAAATCATCGGAATTGCACCCGCTATCGCAATTCGTCAAAAGAACACAGTCCGTAACCCTCGCTCTACAGTAGGGACAGTGACCGAAATCTATGACTATATTCGGCTATTGTTTTCCAGAATTGGCCGGACCTACTGCTGGCAGTGCGGGAACGAAGTTAAGAAAGATGTGCTGGACGAGATTGTCCAACAATTGCTCGAACTTCCTGAAGAAACTCGGGTCTATGTTCTATTTCCCTTCACAGAATATCGCAAGTTTCACGAACTGAGGGAAGTCGCCCTCAAGGAGAAAGGCCGTCGGAAGAAACAACCTCGTCAGCAGGAGGTGATTTCGGCAGTATTGTCCGATCTGCGAAAGCACGGTTTCAGTCGCCTCTATCAGAACGGTCAGATCTACGAGTTTTCAGCCCCGGAATCTCTTTTGGACTTGAACTTCGACAACGAGTGTCATGTCCTGGTGGATCGGATTGTCATTCGTCACGATAGCCGGCAAAGGCTCATGGACTCCCTGGAAATGTGTTACCGCGAAGGTGGTGGCCACGCTGTGGTCGAGGTGGTCAGCCTTCCTCCCGCTGCGGAGGAAGAAGGATCAGGATCAACTGCTGCCAATGACCTTGGTGGGAAAGTACTTCCTTTCCACGCAGGTTATCGGTTCAATTTCAGTGAGAAGTTCCTATGCCGTAACTGCAAGATCGCCTACGAGGAGCCGGAACCGCGTCTCTTCTCGTTCAACAATCCTTTCGGTGCCTGTCCGCGATGCCAGGGGTTCGGAAACACCATCGATTTTGACATGAACCTCGTCATCCCGGACAAAGAAAAGACACTGCAAGAGGGGGCCATCGAACCCTGGACTAAGCCCCGCTATCGCGGACTGGTGGCGGAATTCAAGCGGTTTGCGCGGCAAAAAGGGATCCCCTTGGACGTTCCTTACCGAAGCCTCTCCGACGATCAGAAGAAACTGATTTACGACGGTGACGAAGATTTCATCGGGATCAAACCCTTCTTTGAATACCTGGAAACCAAGAAATACAAACTATACATCCGCGTATTCCTGAGTCGTTATCGGGGGTACACCTTGTGCCAGGAATGCCATGGAGGGCGATTGAGGCGGGAAGCACGGGTCATTCTTGTCGGTGGCCACAACATCACTCAGATCACCTCCATGACTGTGGAGGAGGCTTACCGTTTCTTTCGCCAGTTGTCGCTCTCCAGCTATGAAGCTGCAGTGGCACAGAGAATCCTGGACGAAATCCGTTCCCGATTGAGATTCCTATACAACGTCGGTCTCGAGTACCTGACTTTGGACCGACTGGCATCGACACTTTCCGGTGGCGAAGCACAACGAATTCAGCTGGCTACCTCTCTGGGTTCTTCTCTGGTGGGAGCCCTTTACGTGCTGGACGAACCCTCGATTGGGCTGCATCCCCGGGACAGTTCCCGACTGATCCAAATTCTGAAAAACCTGCGAGATCTTGGGAACACAGTCCTGGTTGTGGAACATGACGGCGAGATGATGCGCGCGGCAGACCAGATCATTGATTTGGGGCCTGGAGCCGGCGAACAGGGTGGTCATGTGATTTACTCCGGAAGCTATGCCGGGTTGTTGTCTTCAGACCATTCTCTTACGGCCAAGTACTTAAACGATGTGCTGAGCATTCACATTCCCAAAACAAGAGCTTCCGCCAATGGGCAATGGCTCAGGGTATTCGGGGCCCGGGAGCATAACTTGAAGGGAACAGATATCGCCATTCCTCTCGGCTTGATGACCTGCATTACCGGGGTCTCGGGATCTGGAAAATCCACCCTGGTTCACGAAGTGATCTTCCCCGCATTGAAAGCAAAGCAAGGAGAATGTCCGGAACGTGAGAACTACGGGCGCATGGAAGGGAACCAGCGGCTGAGCGATGTGCTACTGGTTGATCAATCACCAATCGGGCGCACTCCTCGGTCCAACCCGGTCACTTATGTGAAGGCATTCGATGCCATTCGAGAGTTGTTTGCATCCACCCGGGAAGCCAAGAACCTCGGATTCAACGCCGGCCATTTTTCGTTTAACATCCCTGGAGGGCGTTGTGAAACCTGTCAAGGAGATGGGACGGTTACCGTCGAAATGCAGTTCCTGGCAGATGTGGAACTCGTCTGCGAGGAGTGCAAGGGAACCCGATTTAAGCCGGCAGTCCTGGAGGTCCGCTACAGGGGGAAGAACATCTATGATATTCTGCAGCTGACGGTGCGGGAGGCCCTGACTTTCTTTTCAGCTACACCCAGGATTATCAATAAACTGAAGGTGCTTCAGGACGTGGGGTTGGGATATCTTCGATTGGGACAATCGGCAACGACACTCTCAGGAGGGGAAGCACAACGAGTTAAGCTGGCATCTTATCTGTCCAGGCAAGTAAATGCCAATACGCTTTACATTTTCGATGAGCCAACCACAGGCTTGCATTTCGATGATATCAACAAGTTGCTACAAGCCTTTCGAAAGCTGTTGATGACAGGGGCTACGCTTCTCGTCATCGAGCACAATCTCGATGTCATAAAGACAGCCGACTGGATAATCGATCTTGGACCTGAGGGTGGGGACGGGGGGGGCCGCGTTGTAGCTTGCGGAACTCCCGAACAGATCGCCGAGGTTGAGAGAAGCTACACTGGCAGATTCTTAAAACCAGTCTTGACCGCGACAAGATCGCAACTCGTTTGAAGATCATCCTTCTGGTCATAGCCATCTGAGACCGGGGCAACAGTGAATGCACTACCAAAGATGACCACTATCTCTCTCTCGGCCCCATCTCATCT
>DATKMG010000820.1:0-14950 GCA_035541995.1 Terriglobia bacterium | reverse complement strand
GTAGGCGCTGGAGAGCGTCACCGGTTGAGCCCCCGGATTGGTCACTACCACGTTGACCACTCCGGCGCTGGCGGGACCGGTAGTCGCCACAATCAGCGACGAGTTGACCACCTGAACATTGGTGGCAGCCGCGGGGCCAATCCTGACCGTGGCTCCATTCTGGAAATTATTGCCGGAAATATAAACCCGGGTGTTCCCCAAGGTCGAGCCAAAGCCGGGAGAAATACTCTCGACGACCGGAAGCACCGGAATGGCGTTCAGAGAAATATCTATAACGCCCAGACCGTTAGTGGCCTGCGTGAAATACTGTTGAAATCGTTGCTGAATCAGCCCCAGCTTGTTCAGGTCAGCAGATGATGGCAATGTGCCTCGCTCGACCAGCAAGATCGTTGCCTGGTGGAAAACCCGGGGAGCAGTGGAAGAATCCGGGATTCTCGGCCCAATTGCCGCAATGATGTCATTCACCGACAAATCTGCCCGAGTCCCACGAAAAGTGAGCCCGATGTCTGAAGGTTCAGTGACATCCGTGGCAACGTGATACGTGCCACTTGGCGATTTCACATAGAAGAGCGAGCCCACATCGGAGGCACTCAAGTAGCCCATGAGATACTGGTCCAGTTTGCCGAATCGATCGGTTACCTCGGTGATCGTAAACGTGCCATTCCCTTTGTCCTGAATTGTATGCCCTTCCATTAAAGAAGCATCCGCATTGAAGAAAAAACTCCAGTGGGCCTGCTGGTACCCCAGCAGGTCTCCACTGTTTACCGAACCAGTCTTGAATAGAGGATAGGCCAACCAGCGATGGGCCGTCTCGTGCGCCAACACGGCGACGGTGGAATAAGTGCGAACGGCTATTGCATCCGGATTGTCGGGGAACACAGACATCTGGTTCAAAGCCAGGAAGCTTTGTAACTGCCCGGCACTGCCAAATTGGGCGCTGTAGTCATAAATGTCTGCATTGATTCCCTGAATATCATTCTTGATGGTGACTTCATAGGCAAACGCGTCCCCTCCTAGCGAATAGGGGAAGTTTGTGTAAATGGCCAATTGATCATAGTTGTCAGGGTGGGTCTGGTAGAATTTCATCGCTGCTGCAGGAAAGTCTATATTTGTATCTGAGGAGTAACTTTCTGCGACAGGACCCGCCGGCAGAATCCCTGCCGATGTGCTGAGATCGATTAAGGTGGGTGCATGCAGGCCCTGGCCGGGAGACCAACCCACAATGAAGGTAGAGGACGTCACAGTGCCGTAGGTCAACTCCATGGATCCATCTGCAAACAAGGCGAGCTGGGCGGTATTGGGGGTGGTACCTTGGAATTCGCGCACCCTTGACCAGGTGATCAGGAAGCGGTCCGATAGCGCATTGTAGTATATTCCGCCATCTCCTAACGTTGGGTCCATATCTTCAAAAATGACCGCAATACGAGGAGGGCCACTGTTAAATCGGGTCAGGTCCCTGTCAGTGCGCGCTACATCACCCTGAACGAATGTGACATTTCCGTCCGAGTTAATGAAAACACTGTTGTAGCTGCTGTTAAAGAAAGGAAATTGGAAACCGATAGGGATTTGATTGGAGTCGTCGTCGGTCAACGAAAGTTTTGTGCCGAGGTTCTGATTGATATTCCCCGCCTGGATGCTGAGCCTGTAAGTCCCGGTGCCAGTCGGGGTCAATTTCAGATCCTGGCCCGCAAGGTCGAATGCATTGGCCGGAGAGACAATGGTACCATCATCCTCAACGACAGCAATGTTGCCGACGTCTTCGGTAGAATTACTGCTGGTAGCCAAGGCATGTCGGAATCTTCGTCCCTCTAAGATCTGCCGGAGGTTTGCGGCTCTACGAAGCTCGTCATGGACTCGACCGGGATACGTCCCGCAAAAGGAGTGATCGGATGGCGCCGACTGCCGCGGCGAGTTTGAGCGAGACAAACCGTCCGTCCAAATGCCAATGATCCAGAGTAACAGCATTGGAAGGCACAAATATTTTCTCTTCATGTAGAAACACCTCTCAAGACTTTACCCGTTTATGCCCTATGGACAGTTGAATATCCCTCCGGCGCTGAAGTTCGTCAAGTCCAGCATTCAGTTTCTGGTAATAATATGAAAACTGGATGACCTTCCCAAGGCACTCCAATTCTTCATCGATCAGGATAATACTTTCCAGGAAAAACAGCACTTCCCGCAGAATCCCGGTCGACGATTGATTTCAATTCCCAGATCCGAGGGAGGCCTGTTCCCTCGGAAATATCCACAAGTATTCCCTCGGTCCTCGACAACCAATTGTAACGTCAGTCACCTAGTGTGGTTTTTTGGGCAGGACATCTTGGCGAGCAGAGTCTCAGTTCTCTGCCACATAGTCATAGACATTATGAACGATGATCGGCGTGCCGAGAGCGAATGGTTGGATTTGCTCTGTCAAGTGCAATTGAAAGCCGCCTGGCGCCAGGGCCAGAGTCAATCTGGCCATCTCCTGATTTTGAAGGTTGACATCCGAGACCAGCTGCATTCCTGACCACTTCGTGGTAACGGCGATGCCATCCGCCAACTCGATGCCCAGGGGTTCATCAAAGGAGAGTGTGCGCATCCTCCCCCTCGTGTCAACAATGGTCAAACTCGTTTCTTCGTGCTGAATCAATAATGACTCAGGCGCCTCCAGAACTTGAACTAAAAGTCGGCCCAACTGCTGGTCCGGATCATTTCTTCGTCTTATAAGAACCTGCCGGACACGGATCCCAAGCGGACTCTCCAGCTTTCGATTCCGAATCAATGCCTCCTTAACCATCTTGGCAGCATCATCGCTGGCGTGCCGGTTCAGGCTCCATCGGCCGGAAAAATTAGGCTTTTCCGGAGCTTCATGGTGTGCTCCAGCCGATGCATTTTCATTCCTGGACCATCCGTCCCACTGAGAATCCGGAGTAGCATCCAGTGGAATAGACATTAGACTCCTGGTCCCGAGCCCTACCGTGTTGGTTGTTCCGATAGCAGGGATCGAGTTGAAGGAGAGTAGTATGGAGATGCTCGTTACAGTCGCGAGGAACAATCCAAGTTTCTTCATTCAAATTCTCCAGCAATTAGGAAAGGCAAGGAGCCTCACAGTTTGCAGTTCATAGAGAAGATGTTGTCGATTCCCGGTTGTAGACTAGCTTATGGCTCCATTCCCCTTGCCCAGCGCTGGTTTTGACCTCAATGGTCATTGTCTTCCCATCCGGTGAAAGGCTCCGTACTTCTGTCACCTCCATTTTCCCTCGTGGTGTCTCTAAACTGGATTTGGTGATGAGCTGGTCGCCTTTCCAGTGCGTTTTGGACTGCATCGTATTTCCTTGAGGATCTTCATTCGCGTTCGATTTCCCATCAGTCGTATATTTCAACTCTTCAACTTGCTCATCATTCTCACTTTTGATTTTGTTCCTGATAACGAGTCGAGGGTCATCATGTTCGATGACCAAGGACTCAGGAATTCGGCTGTTTCGAGGTCGGTTTACTTCCCCGGAATCGGCGGGGGTTCCTCCGCCCATATCAGGACCTCCCATGCCGGGTCCTCCCATTCCAGGCCCACCCATGCCAGGTCCTCCCATTCCGCCACCCATGCGGGGACCTCTCATCCCCGGACCACCCATCCCGGGAATTCCCATCCCAGGAATTCCCGTTCCGGAACTACCCATCCTGCCTCCACTAGACCTATGATGGCCCATATTGGGCGAACTACTGAGGTCACTCCTATCTTTGTCGAGAACCCACGTTCCGGAGAAATTGGGTTTACCACTTTTGTTGATTTCTTGTGAAAAGTCATGGGCCTGGAAAGCCAATATAGAAGAGAAAACGAGAACAGCACTTTTGAGTTCCATCGCAACCTCCAGGTTGGTTTTTAGACAATTCTTAGATGCCACTTCTTCAAGTACGGACTTCTTTAATTGAAAAATCGGTAGACATCATTATTCCTAAGATGCTGATTGAACAGGAAGTGCTGCAAGAAAATTGTCAAGATAATGCAAAGTGTCTTCAAAGCACCCACGCCCCCATCAGTTTCCCCTTGGGATACTTCATGGAGTGATGTGCGGCGGATTGACGAAATGGCCTCTTGCGCCCGGTAGGACCGTGAGCCCCATCAGAAGTCCATTTTTTACATTCTTAACGTTTTCTTTGCCCGAGCTTAACCATGACAGACCCCAAGCGCGATAGAATAAAACGTCTTTGATTGTGGTGCCCCTCAGATTTTGTGCTGAAGGAAGCTTGGCGGGCAGGAAGGCGCATTTGTCGTCCCGAAGAAGCCTCAATCACATAGTCCTGAAAAAATGTCCAACCGCCCATTTTCTAGAACTCTCCTGTTAGAGAATGCAACTCGTTCTCTTGTAACCGGCACTAACTCAAGGACACGGTATCCGGCAGTTGCTTTCCATCAAGAAATTAGGGAGGTGCCCTCTGAGAGTACCCATTAATCCGGATAAATTGATAATATATGGTGGACGACTCATTGCCACCTTGTGGGCGGTTTTGTGGACTTGGTTCGCCCTGACTTCGGGCCCTGGTTTAGCTGGTAGTCCTTCAAATACACTCGTGCAGGTTGCCGTCCCCGGCCCTTTTTTCGCGCTGATATTATTCCTAGCCTGGAGGACAGAGGCGCTGGCTGGCTTATTACTTTTCTTGACGGGTGTCTTTATTGCCGTGGCATTCCCGTTTACATCCGGTCATTTGCCCGTGAATGCGCTGGCATTTGTAGTCCTGACCCTGGCGCTGCCACCGCTGGCTGCAGGTTCAATGTTCCTCATCGAATGGCGTATGAAGAAACCCCGAATTGCTTGATTAGCAGGACGAGCAAGGGATGACTCTAACCAATAAACTTGTAGCCCTGACGGTGAACAGTGAGGATGTATTGCGGGTGACTGGGATTAAGCTCAATCTTCTGCCTCAGCCAAGATACATGAACGTCGACAGTGCGGGTAGTGGGCATGGAGTTGTAGCCCCAGACTTCATTGAGCAGTTCATCCCTGGTGAGAGTGGCACCTCGGTGGCGGATAAAATATTTTAGAAGTTGAAATTCTCGCGCCGATAGTTCTAACAGCTGACCGTCTCGGCTGACTTCCGCTTTACGGAAATCCACGTGGATCGATCCAAACTGGTAAGCTTCGGTTTTCGGCTCAAGCAAAGGAGATCGTCTCAGAAGAGCTTCCAATCGAGCCAGTAGTTCGAGCATCTCGAAGGGCTTGGTGAGGTAGTCATCAGCACCTAATTTCAAACCTACGATTTTGTCTACGACTTGACCGCGGGCGGTCAACATGAGAATCGGTGTAAGGACGCCGCGCTTACGCAAGTCCCGGCAAACGTCAAACCCGTTCTTCCCCGGCAACATGATATCCAATATCACGGCGGCAAAAGGCTCTTGGGAGGCTCGCTCCAACCCTATGTCTCCGTCCCCCGCTGATTCCACTGAGTAACCTTCATTCTCGAGGCGGTCTGTGATGGTCATGACTAGCCCTGGTTCATCCTCAACAATTAAGACTCGTTGCCTCATAAGCAAATTATACGGCCTCAGCCGACATTTTTCGGACGCTCTCGCTGGAGGCCTGCATCCTCCTTGCCCGCCGCCATTGAAATTTCGGCTGAATCTCCTTCATTGCTAGCTTTGCATTCCGGTTCGGGCACCACTGCCGGTAACCATAAAGTAAATAGACTGCCGTGTCCTGGTTTGCTTGAGACCTGGACCTGGCCACCATGTCCTTCAACAATCCGCTTCACAAGACTCAAACCTAAGCCGGTTCCATGGATTTGGGCCTTCACTGCGGTACTGCCACGATAGAATGGGTTAAAAATGTGCGGTAGGTCCTTGGGATCAATGCCCATTCCTCTGTCCGCAACCGATATCATCACCCTCTCAGGAACCTTCTCCATTTCCGCTTTAACCTGGACGCAGATCCATCTATTCTCCCCTGCGTACTGGATCGCGTTCCGAAGCAAGTTCTGCAGGCAGACTCCCAATGCCATAGCATCTCCCACTATCGACAAGGAACCCGGGAAGAAGTGCCTCTCCAATTGAAATCCACCTTGTGATAGCAACGGCTTGCATACCTCCAGGGCCCGTTCCACCAGATCGATTGGGTTTAAGCGTTGCAGATCGTAAACTACCTTCCCCGACTGAGTACCGGAGAAGTTCAATACCTGCTCCACTATGGTCGTCAGGCGGCGCCCTTCGTCGCGGATCAGAACTCCGTACTTGCGGAACTGTCTGGCATCATTAATCATTCCATCAGCGAGGTTTTCCCCGGCTGAGCAAATCACAGCCAAGGGGGTGCGAAGCTCGTGGGAGACACCGGCCACGAAATCCAATTGCTGTTGTGCCAGATGTTGAGCCCGGCGAACGGAGGCCATGATCAAAGCCAAGCTGCATCCCAACAAGACTAAGATGCCAAAACTTATCGTCAGATTGCGCCGGTGGGCAGATGCCACCACGGCATCTAACGAACCGGTCCGATGCTTAAGTAACACTTCCCAATCCCCGTACCCAAATTCCTCTCTACCTGAAGCTGCAGAGAGGGGCCCCCACTGGTTCGGCATTGTGGGAATGGCCGCACGCCAGAGTGAGTGCCCTAATCTAGCAGACCGGCCGAGGGGCATGGTCTGATCTCGCGCAATCCCCGAGAGTTCATCGGGCTGCAATCCGAAGAAATTGAGCTTTGCATCGACAGCATGCATGGATTCAGCTGACAGACCCGAAGCAGAACGGTAGACCACATCGTTCGGAAGCCCACGGTTTACCACCACTAGATCATACTCAGGGTGTCCATTGTGAAAAAAGTGGCGCTTGGCTAAGGCGGGAAGGAATTCCTCGCTCAGGTAAGCGCGATCGAGTTTTACTATGACTATCGCCACTAAGGGGTCTCTGCCAGGCTGTAACCTGAAAGTCTGGCTGGGGCTGCTTTGCGCGCGAGGAATAGGGCGTTGTGCGCACGGAATCACCAAGGCCGGAATGCTCTCGATCACAGGGGGAATCGATAATGACGGACCTGGGGCGGCATAAGGGGCAGATCTCTTAAACCGGCGTGTGATTAGTTCGCAGATCTCCCGAAGGTCCGTAGGCCAACCAGAATCTTCAAAGCAGCTGGAAACCCGATTAAAGCGTGTCAAGTTCGGGGTGTCATGGAGGCCTCTCTGAACGATGAAAAGTCCGTTGATGATGTTAGGGAAAGGAGCACTGGCAGCCCAGTGGGAGTAGCGGCTGGCGTAAAGGGGAGATACTGATTCCTTAAAGTGGGCAAAATCCAGCTCGCGAATTTCGTGATGATCAAGACCAAAATGAAAATAGGCGCGAGTCAATTCGCGGTCAAAGTCGCTGCAGAACCGCACCGCAGTTTCCATTAATGCAGCACGACGGCGTTCCCGGTCAGCCTGGCTGACTTGTCCCATCCATCGGTATTGCAGCAAGGCCAGCAAGATGAGCAGACCTAGCATCATCAAATTCAGGACGAGAAGATAAGAGGGCCTATACTTCAAGAGTCTCATTAATTGCATCCGGGGAGTCTCCGGTGGGTTTGTTCCTTTGAATCGGGCTTCCTCCGAAGACTTTATGTGATTCATTATAGCAGTCCCTTTGTCTTTTCTTCGGACTGTCCGGAATTTTACATCCTTAACAAGTCCACCTGCTTGTGCCCGTGTCTGTCCTCGACGACTGAAAAGCATCCTCCGGGAAGCGGAGAGAATTTCCCAGTCGTGGCCAGGGTAGGACCACTGTCATTTCAACGAAGATCGAATCAAGTCTCTATGTAATTTTCCATAGAAGTACCCCATGACATTTTCAAGCTCACGACGGTCGATGAAAATACTGGAGGGCCCCGCTCCGTCGGGGCCACGGTCGCGACAGGTGACAGCGGTCACCCGCGCACCCTCCACCAAAACCGCATTTTCATATAAAGAATACAATCCGACTATTTCATGAGCCGGCCTGTAGCATGCAAATCTATACTGACGGTCTCACTGACTCTGAGGATGAAAGTGCTGGGATTTTTGAGACCCCAATTGACATATGGTACGGGAAAATGGATGTCGGCAACCAGGCGATCATCGGCTATGTGCAGGTGCGCCTTCAGAGTGATATCGTGGTCGACACCATGGAGGTCGAAATTTCCTCCTACTTCAACCTCGGAGTCTCCTTGAAGAGCAATATGGCCGCGAACCGAGACTGGCTTGAACGTTATTTCCGGGAACCTATTGCTTTCCAAGACTTCCTTGTGCATCTTTCTGTCGCGCCCCTCATTGCCGCTCTGCCCGCTGCTGGAGTCCACTACTACCAGTCCGGTCACCTGGCCCGTGGAGGGGTTGAACTCCAGTCTGCTCCGTTTCAGTGTGAACGTTCCGTGCACCGTATGTAGGATGTCACCCAGAGTGAAATTGATTTGTGTCTGGGCCGAGTCGAATTCCAACACGACATCCTGGGCGAGATCTGAAGGGCACAGAAGGAGCGCCATCGTGCAGGACAATAGCACCAACCGGATTAGGGGAATGATCTCGATCCGTATCATCAAAGAGTCTCCGTGAGTCGAATTCCTCAATTAGAGCAAGCGACGAGCCTCCAGCCCATTTTGAGCGCATCGCTGAACCCAAAAGTCAGCGGCGGGTGCGCACCAACATGAGTTGCCAAGAGCCGGGAAAAAAGAGGAGGTTCCGCCATCAAAGCGCGCAACCCCCGCTCCCGTAACCAAACATGCCTGTCCATTGAGAGCATCAGCCAGGACATGAGAGTGGGTAACCTGGCGAGACGCCTATGAGCGGTTTGATATAGCGCCAACTGCCCTCGTTCAAGGGCCTCGGCGAAAAAAAGCGCCTGCTGAAAAGCCAGGCATAGACCCTTGCCTGTTATGGCATCGACTGATCCCGAGGCATCACCAATCAAAGCATAGCGGCCCCGGTATACTTTGTGGAGACTGCAGACCGCTGAAATAGCGCCTCGTTCTTCAGTCGTAGCAATTGCCCCTTTGAGGCGTTTGAGGAGCTCGGGAAACTGCAGCAGAGCTTCTTCAAGTCTGAGTTGTGCTCGATTGGAGACCACAGCCAGGCAAATTTCCTGATGACCAACCGGCGTGACTACAATCTGGCAGTTCTTGCCCCAATGTAACTCAACGAAATTCGACCAGGGAGCAACCTGATAGTGCTGGCGAAACCCGAAGCGGTTCCGGTTGAACCGGGGCTGATCAAGTCTCATCCATTGCCTGGCTCGCGAGTGATGGCCATCCGCTCCGAGGATCCAGCTGCATTCGACTCGATGCCCATTCAGATCAACCTCACCGTTATTCAGCCAGTTCACGCGCGCTCCCCAGAAGAGTGATACTCCCGTTCTGGCAGCGCGCTGGACGAGTAATCCATGTAACACGGGTCGCCGAATCCCCCAACCCGTGCCATAAGGGAACACCGTAGCCACTGAACCCTGCCCAGCTGCAAACCGGATTCCATGGAACGGGAGAGCTTGGTGAGCTCCTAATGTAATTCCGAGTTTGTTCAAGGCCTCCACTCCATCAGGCATCAACCCTTCGCCACAGGCCTTATCAATAGGAGGATTGGCATGATCGGCAACGATTACGCTGAAGCCTTTCTGGCGGGCGGCAATTGCCGCAGCCAACCCGGCCGGACCTCCGCCAGCCACGAGCAGGTCGGCTCGAAGCACATGATCAGTCATGAGTCCCGCCTAAAGAGTCGAGTGAGTTCCCTTCTGTAAAGAGCTTCAGACCAGAAGGCGCCTGAAGAATGAACCGATTCCAGGACCTGTTTGACTTTAGAGGCAAACTCATTGATTTGTTCGTCGGTGATAATCAACGGCGGCGCGACCTTAAGCACCATGAAGTTGTTGCCACAGATTTGTGTGAGGATCCCTGCGTCGCGAAACAGGCGCATCACCAGCATTTGTCCGAACATGGCAGGATGAATCCTCAAGAAAGCCTCAAATGGGATTCTGAGCTTGAGTCGATGAGGCGGTTTGAATTCGATCCCGCAGAGAAGTCCAAGTCCGCGGATTTCCTTAACCATCTCATATTCCGAAAGCAGTTCCTGCAACTGCCCGAGCAGATCCTGTCCGACGACTGTGGCCCGTTCGCCGAGATGCGCTTGTTCGAGAACATCAAGAGTCGCCAGCCCGGCCCTCATGGCTAGACTGCTTTCACCGTAAGTCGAAGCGTGGATGAGGGCGCGCTGAAGTGAGCTGTAGGTCGACTGATAAACTGCATCGGACATGAGAACAGCCCCTACTGGAATGAGACCACCACTCAGAGCCTTGGCAAGGATCACCATATCGGGGTCAAGGCCATAATGGTGAGCAGTCAAAAAGGGACCAGTCCGGTACATGCCACTCTGCACCTCGTCAAGCACAAACAAGCTCCCATGCCGATGGCACAGGGTTTGCGCAGCATGAAGGTACTCGCGGTCATGGATCCGTACACCGCCTTCCCCTTGAATAGGCTCGACAAAGAAGGCGGCATACCGCTTGGATGAGAGTTCCAGGTCCAACTCCTTCAGACTCCCGTACGGAACTTGTTTCCCCTCCGGCAACAAAGCACCGAACCCTTTCCGCCAAAAGGAGTTGCCCATCAGTGAGAGAGCTCCGCAGGTGAGGCCGTGGAAGGCTCCTTGTACAAAGAGCAAGCCATCTCGGCGGGTGTGAGCGCGGGCGAATTTGACTGCAGCCTCTATCCCTTCACTTCCGGAACTCGTGAAATGAACTTTATTGATCCGGCCGCCTGCCCTATTGCATAGACGTTCAGCAAGTTCTCCGGCAAGATCGGATGCAGTGCACTGCAGCATAACGGGGCCGTTCTGATCGAGCTCCTCTTTGAGAGCAGCAATGATTTGGGGGTGGTTGTGCCCGGCATTGTGAACACAATATCCGGAGAGAAAGTCCAGGATCCGCCGGCCGTCTAAGCAGAAAAGCTCAGCGCCGGTGCAATGCGTGTACTGAACATTCACTTGCAGCAGGCTCAGCAGATTGGACCATTGGGGATTCACATAGGTGCCATAAAGTTCGGTTGAATCATTGATGGTCCCCGGGCTCGCGGCGCAGATCTCCGTTTTTGAATGTGAATATTGTGTGGTCATAAATTTAAAGCCAGTTTATGGTTCTACGATGCATTATTTAGTCCACGGGTTGGAAGGTGCCATTCAAGGAAAATTAGCGGGTCTCAGCATGATAGGCATGCTGGCATAAGGGGCCAAGAGGCACTTGTCAAAAATAGACAACTTTTTTTGGCTGTAATTACCAGTGCACTATCTCTTATCATATGGGACGATTTGGTCCACTACTGCAAATAAGAAGCGGGAACCATTCTGAGAAGGAGGAACCTTTATGGAGTATCGTTCCCTGGGTCGATCCGGACTTCGAGTTTCAGCCCTAAGCTTTGGCACCATGACTTTTGGAGGAGGGGAATATTTCAAATATATGGGCAATGACCAGGTGGAGGAAGCCCGGAACCTGGTGGACATTTGTCTCGATTCAGGAGTTAATCTGTTCGATACTGCAGATGTTTATTCCCTGGGCCGCTCTGAAGAGGTTCTGGGAGCCGCTGTCGGTCCGGGCCGACGGCATGACGTAGTAATTGCCACCAAAGCCTTCGCCCGCATGGGGCCGGGTCTGCACGACGCGGGAAATTCACGCCTCCATCTCATCAAGGCTTGCGAAGATAGCTTGCGCCGACTGGGTACAGACTATATCGATCTTTACCAAGTCCATGGCTTCGATTCACTGGTGCCGGTGGAGGAGACTCTGAGTGCGTTGGATCAGCTCATTCGTCAGGGAAAAGTGCGCTATATCGGCTGCTCCAATTTCTCTGGCTGGCATCTGATGAAGTCGATCGCTATTGCCTCACGCGTTGGTTACCAGCCATTCATTTCACAGCAGGTTTATTACTCGCTGTTAGCGCGCGAGCTGGAGTATGAATTGATTCCGCTTGGATTGGACCAGCAAATCGGCATCCTGGTGTGGAGTCCCCTCTCTTTTGGCTTGCTTTCCGGCAAGTATCGTCGCAATACGCCCAAACCGGAGGCCACTCGCCTCGCCCAATTGGACCCGCCCGGCACTGTGGATTGGGAGCACCTTTACCGCATCGTCGACGTGCTCGGTGAGATTGCCCGTAATCGAGGCAAATCCATCCCCCAAGTCGCCCTCAATTGGCTCTTACGTCGCTCAGGCATAAGTTCCTTGATTTTCGGTGCGCGCAACGAATCACAACTCCGGGAGAATCTCGATGCTGTCGGGTGGAGCCTCAGTGAAGAGGAAGTACGCCGCCTCGAAGGAGCCAGTAACGTCGCGGAGATTTACCCTTACTGGCACCAACACAAATGGGGCCTCGAAAGAAACCCTTTACTGGCGCGTAACTATCAGCCCTGAAGGTATGTCCCGGAAGGACTGTGGACTTTCGTCATGAGGAGGTCAAGCAGGGCGCAGCGCTATTCAGGATCGTAACGGAGAGAATGTATCAACGTCGATTCTATCGGATTTTCACCCCGATGGGGGAATGATGAGTGCAGGCGCAGCATTTGATTTGTAGGCAGTTTCACTTGCCTCCCAATGGTTCAAACCAAGTACCCGGACAGTCCTATCCTGGAAACCCAGCGACCTAGGAGATTATTCTTTAAGATTTGAATTACTGCTTGCTGTACACGGATTTTCGACTCGGTCCACTGGCTCCTACTCTGCTCGTTTCGATCGTCAGCGTCTTTCCATCTTCTGACAGGCTGTAAATTTCCTTAGTTTCAAAAGTTCCCTGAGGAGTTTCACGAGTGGCCTCAGTCACGAGTTTATCACCATCCCAGTATGTCTTGGATTTGACTGACCTCCCTCGATAGCCTTCGTTAGTGTTGGGCTTCCCGTCCGTTGTGTACTTCGACTCTTGGGTCCGCTCTTCCCCTTGGAATTCGAATTTTCTCTTGATGATCAACTGAGGGTCCTTGTGTTCGATAGTCATCGAGGGAGACATCATACGCGGACCTCCCCCCGAACCTCCCCCCGAACCACCACCCATCTCACTCTTATCCTTGTCCAAATTCCATACGCCGGAGAAATCCGGTTTGGCCCCTTGGGCAAATATCAAAACGAAGGCAACAAAAGGCAGTAACCCTGACAACACCAGTGATTTTCCTCTCATTTGTTCTCCTCCTAAATGATTGATCTACAGTCCAGTCTTTCTTGTATCTCGGACGCACCATCAATAATGACGCTGTTCCAGATCTTGGGTTTCTAGATTTTTGCCCTGCCAGAGTATAAGCAAAACTTACGAACCTCTGGGGTCTACAGGTCCGAGCAATCCAAGAAGGCTAAACTCTCTCTCGGGTATCCACAAAGAGGTGAGAGGCGGGAGGAAAGGAAACTGGGAGGGTCAGCAAAACACCCTTCCCCCGTCGGATGGATCCAAATTCTCTAACTAAGATGGTGGAGGCGGCGGGAGTCGAACCCGCGTCCGAAAAAACTCAGCAAGAAGACTCTACGTGCGTATCCGGTTCAGTTTTATCTCGCAGCCCGACATTAGAACCAGCAAGACTGCCAAGCCGCCAGCCCCGTGGATTTCGCCGTCCACCCCGAGACAATTGCGAACGGCTAGCCCGTTAGTCGACGCTCCGCATCTGCCGCACAGGCATCAGCAGAGGGAACGGCTGCTTAGAGACTAAGCAGCGAGTGCTAATTCTTGATCAGCAGTTATGTTTAGTTCCATTTTTTTTACGAGGAAAATGGTCCTCGGCACGCACCTTCAGCCCTGTAATCCCGTCGAAACCGTTTCGCCCCCTCATGGAGTATGTGTTGCTTAGAGCAGCAACAATGTGATTATAGAAGGGTTCGTAGCCACTGTCAAGACAGCCTGGACTATTCAATTCTGCATCGCTTTGAGTCGCGTCAACTATTTCTGTAAAAACCTAAAGAATCAAGTGCCTTTTTCCGTTTCATATGGACGGATGCAACTAGTATTTCCCCCGGGATACTGGGTGGTCGAAGACAATGCAGGGTGGATGGTAGAGTTTCTGAGTCAGGGTTAACATAAGAGTTGACAACCTGTCGGGACTTAAAGATAATCAGACCGTATCTTGTTGAAAACACTATTTGTTCGCTGCTACTGGCAGGGAGAAAGGCGTTCGATGATGGACGAACAATTCAACGATGAGAAACTTCGCGGCATTTTAAATCAGAAGGTTACTTCCAAAATTTCCGGTGTCGGCAAAGACCTGATAGAGTTCCGATCCGGTTTTCAGCAGTCAGCACAAACCATTATCGACAATGTGGGGACCCTGTTGAGCAGCCTTGAAGACGAACTGCTTGTGGAGTTCCGAGCTGAATTGGGTAAAGCAGAGGAATTGGTCAGGAGCCGGTTAGAGCCAGAACTTCGCAACAGCCTGGCTGCTGAGGCTCAACAACGATTTGATCAGGAACTTCAAGAACAGCTCGGCGCAGCCCGAAGAGCCAGTGCAGAGGCAGAACATGAGAAGTTCCAGTCCAAGGTGAACGTCTTGAGCGGATCCTTGCGCGAAATCTGCCAACAGCAGGCACAAGTGGAGATCTTGACATGCTTCCTGGACAAAGCCGCGATTTTTGCGGAGCGGGTAGCTTTCTTTGTGGTGAAGTCTGGGAGTATTGTTGGTTGGCAGGCCCGGGGATTCGAGGGAGAATTTCGCAATGAATCCGTACGGTCGCTCGCGTTCCCTCCCCACGTCAATAACGTTTTCAGACAAGTGGCGGATTCCAAGATTCCTTTCCGCGGCTCTCCTCTCACCCATCCGGAACTCAATGAACTCGTCAATAAGTTCGGATCGACCCCGATCGAACTGGTCTATGTGGTACCTCTCGCGGTAAGGGGAAAAACCGTTGCCGTTCTTTATGCCGACTCTGGGACCGCTGGCAGCGCCGGTGTGGATGCAAATGCCCTAGATATCCTGGTGACCGGGGTCAGTCTGACCGTCGAATTGAGCAGTGCTCGCGCCAAACTCGGGATCAAGC
>DATKMG010000819.1:0-6871 GCA_035541995.1 Terriglobia bacterium | reverse complement strand
CAGAGCCATAGGATGCCTGCAGTTCCAGTGGGTTTTACCCGAACAACTGAGCTGCTACCAATTCCCTCCCGCTGACGGGCCCATAGTAAAACGAATTATGGATGCAAAATCCTGAAGCTTGAAATGTCAGCCACTGCCAGTGACGAACGGGATTAGCTAAATCGCGGATCCCGAGGCCCAAGCCTCCTGAAATCAGGTCAATCATAGGCCTTTAACTTCATCCTTCCCGCTTCATCCTTTTTCAGAATTCATCATTCAGCATTCATAATTCAGGTCTCACCTCTTGAACAGGTTCCGCAGCACGAAGTAGATGTTCTCTTTGCGTTCGCGCAGGCGACGGGAGAAGTACGGTAACCAGTGGGTTCCATAAGGAACATAGACCCTTACACGATATCCTTGCCTGGCAAGAGTCCGTTGAGTCTCAAGGCGGACCCCATAAAGCATTTGCAGCTCGAACTGGGTCGGACTGATCTGGTTTTGACGGACATAGTGTTTCGTCCAGTCAATTAATTGATCGTCATGGGTGGCAATGGCGGGGTAATTCCCTTTCGTAAAAAGCATTTCGGCTGTTTTCTTGAAGTTCTCCCGAATCTCGGGCATCTTCTGATATGCAATTGCGGCGGGTTCCTTATAAGCTCCCTTGCAGAGCCGAACGCGGACCCCCGCATCATTAATTCGCTGCAGGTCCTTGGCACTCCGTCGCAAGCAAGCCTGAATAACGACGCCGACATTCTTGTATTCCCGGTAGAGATCTAGAACCATTGACAGCGTTGCTTCGGTATACCTGGACCCTTCCATGTCAATCCGGACGAAGTTTCCTGCCCGGGCAGCCCTTTCACAAATTCGGACTAGGTTTGAAAAACAAAATTCCCGGTTGATATCCAATCCCATCTGTGTGAGTTTCAGCGAAACATTGGATTGGATCCGGCCTTTCTCTATCCAATCCAGAGTCGTCAGATACCGGCCGGCTGCCGCTTGGGCAGTACCCTTGTCCCGGACGTTTTCCCCCAGAACGTCGAGGGTGGCGCAGATCCCCTGCTCATTCAGACCCTGCACAACCCGGACCGCTTCCTCGATAGTCCGACCTGCCACAAATCGTTTTGCAATTGGAAAGAGAATTCGATCAAGCACAGCATTCCTGGACTAGGGCGTAGATTCAAGCGCTCTTTCTGACTTTCTCAAGAAAGTCCAGCACCTTCAATTCGATTTGATCTCTGACCTCCCGATAGAACTCGATAGATTCCCCCACCGGATCCGGCAAAAACCAGTGAAGTAACTCAGTTCGAGGTGGGAGGGGGTCAATGAAACCGGCAAGAGACGACTCCAAGATCACAATCCAATTCATCCTTTTCAGGTCGACGGACTCCTGGCCTTTAGAACTCTGCGAGGAAATATCAATCCCCTTTTCCTGCATGACCTTGATTGTATTAGGCATGAGGAAGCCGGCGGGGTGACTCCCGATACTGAATGCGGTCAGCCAGCCCCGACCGTAATAATTGGCGAATCCTTCGGCCATGGGACTGCGACATGAATTACCGATACAAATGAACAGGACTTGTTTGACGACCATAAGATCGCTTTTGTGAAAGTGGCTCATGACCTATTTCAATTCTCAATGCGCCATCGCGGATGAAAATGGCTGGGGTAGCCACGATGAATTCGTAGTCTGAATTCATCGTGGGTTTTTCATTTGTGGTCGAAAGCCCACGACAAACCAAAAGCGGTTTGTCGTGCCTAAAACTTGATCTTCATGAAAGAGTGAATCCAGCGTTTGACTTTGCCAACCCAAGGATATCAACCTCAATGCATTTTCGGCAAAAAGCCGCAATCATGCACGATTTTTCTGAAATTACAGGCACTGCGCTTCCCGTGGTTCTTCTCATGGAGGTGGCACCATTCACGGTGGAAACACGGTGGAGTCCCCTTTACCACAGAATTCTGTATCCTGGCGGAGCAATGAGCAAAGACCTGATTCAGTCTTTATCAATTCGTGGTAAGCGTTGTCACTTTTCAGGATTAGGGCCTATAATTTCCCATACCCTCAAGCAAACGTTAGAATGGAAATATAGACTCATGATCATGTCCGCGCTACCGGCTGAATCCTGAGATCGGGCTAAGAAAGAAAAAGGATCCATGGAGTAAATATATGCTTAAGCCAAAAACGCTGGGCGAACTCAAAGCAAGCAGGTGGGGAACTCCGGCCATGCTGAAACGCACGATCAAAGACGAAATGCGGGCTAACCTCGTGCGAAAACTGGAAAATCGTGAATCCCTATTCTCCGGGATCGTAGGCTTTGATGACTCTGTCATTCCTCAAATCGTCAATGCTATTCTGTCGCGACACAACATGATCCTGCTAGGATTACGTGGCCAGGCCAAATCGCGGATTCTGAGGAGCCTGACGGACTTCCTGGACGACGAAATACCAGTTATGGCTGGTTGCGAGATCAGCGACAACCCGTTTGCTCCTTTGTGCCGCGCCTGCCGGATAACCCTGCAAGAGCAGGGAGACGTGGCTCCTGTCGAATTCCTCTCCAAGGCCGACCGATATGTTGAGAAGTTGGCAACCCCGGATGTCACCATCGCTGACATCATTGGGGATGTAGACCCAATCAGGGCGGCCCGTGGCGGACTTCATCTCTCTGACGAACTCACCATCCACTATGGACTTCTCCCTCGCTCCAACCGCGGCATCTTCGCTATCAACGAATTGCCCGACTTGGCCGGAAAGATTCAGGTGGGCTTGTTTAACATTCTGCAGGAGGGTGATGTCCAGATTAAAGGCTATCCGATTCGCCTGTTGTTGGACGTTGTGATGGTCTTCACCGCAAATCCCGAAGACTATACGGCGCGAGGCAAGATCATCACACCGCTGAAGGACCGCATTGGATCTGAGATTCGAACTCACTATCCCACCACCCTGGAACAAGGGATTGCCATCAGCGAACAACAGGCCTGGTTGAGTCGGTATGCCAATGAGCGATTGTTTGTCCCGCCGTTTATCAAAGAGGTTGTCGAATTGATCGCCTTTCAGGCCCGGGAAGATAAGAAGGTGGATAAACGGTCCGGGGTCAGCCAGAGGCTGCCTATCTCTGTCCTGGAAAACGTGGTTTCAAATGCCGAGCGCCGCGCTATCTTAACGAAGGAGGGGCGCATTGTTCCGCGTATCAGTGACGTGTATGCGGCCCTGCCTTCGATGACCGGAAAGATCGAGTTGGAGTACGAAGGAGAACTGAAAGGTGTTGATAAAGTAGTGCTCGATCTGATCCGGGGGGCGGTCGGGGCGGCTTTCACTCGCCATTTTGACGTGAATGATTTCCAGCAAATCGTCAACTGGTTCGATTTGGGCGGGACTTTGAGGTTGACCGATATGATCCCGGCAGAACAGAGCTTCCAACAGCTGAAAGCCATCCAGGGTCTCATTGAGAGGACAGGAGCCTTGGGAGTAAAGAAGAAAGACGACTTGCCATTCCTGGTGTCGGCCTGCGAGTTTATCCTCGACGGCCTTTACGCCTTGCGCAAGATCAGCCGGGATGAGGAAAAAGGGTATTTCGCAACAGAAAAGAAGCGAACCGAACCTCTTTACGAACCGCCCCCCGGACGGGCCAAACGAACCTACAACTGAATCATGAAAACGATCAAATACTCAAAATACACAGGGCTTGACCTGGAATCCTTGAGCCTTGAGGAACTGCTGAGCAAGATCTCCGACTACCTCCTCGAGAGCGGCTTCTTCCAGGATTACTATGGTTACGCTCAGCCGGGTCAGGACCACAACTTAAGAGCTTTGCACGAAGCCATCCTCGATGCCATTCTGAACCATCAACTCTTTCCCGAAGAATTACTGGAGAAACTGCTGGAAGGTTCGGCTGAGGAGCAGACTAGCCGGCTTTCCCGACTGGTTCAAAAACTGATCGAGCGACTTCGACAGGAAGGATACATCTCCTTCGAGGACCAGCCCAACCCCGAGGTAGAGGGCGTCCCCGTCGGCATGGGTCACGAGGATATGGAAATCGGGGAAGTGAGATTCGAACTGACGGAAAAAGGCCTGGATTTCCTGGGATACAACACTCTGCGAGACCTGTTAGGCTCGCTGGGAAAGAGCAGCTTTGGACGCCACGACACACGCGACCTCTCTACCGGCATTGAGAGTTCAGGATCCACTAAGGCCTACGAGTTTGGAGATACGTTGAATCTGGATGTCAGTGGAACCCTGCTCGAGACAATCCGGCGCGACGGATTGGCGGTTCCCTTGAACGTCGACTATCAGGATCTTAAGGTTCGCCAGTCTGAATATCAGAGTTCCTGCGCGACGGTCTTGCTTCTAGATTGCAGCCACAGCATGATTCTTTATGGCGAAGACCGGTTCACCCCCGCCAAGAAAGTGGCTTTGGCTCTGGCCCATCTGATTCGCACGCAGTACCCGGGAGATACACTCCACGCCGTTCTCTTCCATGACTCTGCAGAAGAACTACCCTTGCGGCAGTTGGCGAGAGTCCAGGTGGGTCCCTATTACACGAACACCCGGGAAGGGCTCCGGTTGGCCCAGCGGATTCTGGCCCGCCAACGGAAAGACATGCGGCAAATTATTATGATTACCGATGGCAAACCCTCGGCGTTGACCCGGGAGGATGGGCACATTTATAAGAATGCTTTTGGCCTCGACCCTCACGTTGTGGCTGAAACGCTCAAGGAAGTTGCCAATTGTCGCAGGTCAGGCATCCTGATTAATACTTTTATGCTCGCCCGAGACTATGACCTGGTAAGTTTTATTCGTAAGGTTACGGAAATGTGCCGCGGGAAGGCTTACTTCACTACTCCCTACACACTGGGCCAGTATCTGTTGATGGATTACATGGAGAAGAAGGTCAAGACCATCCACTAAAAGGAAAGGCAGAGCCGTTCCTTTTATGAAAATGTGTTTTTGGTAGGGACGGCTGGCCCCAGCCGTCCTCACTTCGCTTCTGAAAAGGGGCGCGGTGGGGACACCGCGCCCTACCAATTTCATCTCCCTTGGTGACCTTGAAAGGCCCATGGCCCACTTCCATGCAGAGTTTTGGTAGCCACGACAAACTGATTTTGGTTTGTCGTGGGCTTTTGACCCCATTGAAGTGCCCCCGATTGATTTCAGGAACGAATCAATCAGGGCTCCCTCCCCTGCCATTTTCATCCGCAGTAGTAGCGCGCCAGACAAGCACACGATTGCTTCCCTTGACATTTTCTAGAAATTCTTCAATGATGCTTTCGATTTATAGATAGATAGAATTATAGAATTACAAGAAGGTCGTCTGGTCGACTATCGTCCCTAGAAGCACTTTCTTGTTGCCCTGATCGGGTGAACTTATGATTACCTCTTTGATTTCAATGAAAGGGGGGACTGCCAAAACCACTACCGCGGTTAATCTCGCGGCCTATTTGGCCCTAAGTGGCAAGAAGGTTCTATTGATCGACCTGGACCCCCAGAGCTTTGCCAGTATTTCCATCGGATTTGGAGACGGTCACTGCAGGACAACTGCCGCCGACGTACTCATGGAAGGAAGCCAAATTCCGGAGGCCATTTATTCGTCCCATGTTACCAATCTGGACTTAGTTCCATCCGATCGGCGTTTGGCCAGTGCCGACGTCCTGTTGGCGGACACCACAGGGCGGGAAAGGATCCTCAAGGAAAAATTAACGAAAGTGCGGGCCCACTATGATCATATTCTAATTGATAATCCCCCTTCACTCAGCCTCGTTTCCATCAACTCCCTGGTTGCCTCTGACCATTACATCATAACGGTCACTCCGTCTTTCCTCTCACAGGTGGGTCTGCATTCCCTGCTGGAGACCGTGGACGTCATCAAGAAGAACATGAACGCCAGGGTGGAACTACTGGGGATCCTGGTAACCATGGTAGATCTGCGTATGAAGGTGACGTCTGAAATTCTTGAGCTCTTGAGGCAAAAATTCCAGGACAAGGTCTTCAAGTCCGTCATTCGTCAAAATGTGAAACTGCTGGAGGCCCCCTCCCACGGCCAAACCATCTTTGAATACGATAGTGGCAGCGTCGGGGCTCTGTGTTATATGTACTTCGGAAAGGAATTCTTACTGAAGTGCCAAAGCTAGAAAGGAAGGACCTATTCTCACCCACCGTGGACCCGGGGCGAGCGCCTCTTGACACCTCTCCGGACCAGGTTGCTGCGAGCCGGGATGTTGAGAAGGTCATGGTGATGCTGAATCCGCGACAGGTCAACGCGCTGGATCAGGTGTGTTTGGAGATTCGGCATACGACCGGGATGAAGTTCAAACGGTCGATGCTGCTCCGGGCTTTGATTGATGGATTCCTAGCGTCCGCACCGGCCTTCAGCGAGGCCAGGTCCTATCAGGATATTGCGAGGAAGATTTTGGAGTCCTTTCAGCGTGAGAAACGGGGCCCCTGACCATAAGATGAGACGTAGGAGGCCATGTTCCAAGGGCGATCGGGAGCAAGAATTACCCTTTGACCGAAGAGCCCGATGTGTGGCACAGCTGCAACATTACCTTGAGGGTGGAACGCGTGTTCATCCATCACGCGCGGTCGTACACGCCCCATCTTTGTAGCATTCTGCGCTTGGAACTGACCCACTACCAGCAACTCCCCTTTCTTGTGGATTTTGCAGCGCGGTTCGTGCTATATATCTAGCTTGTCGGCAGACAGCCCAAAAGATCGCTGTCTGCCGTTTTGTTCTTACCCGGTCAAAGTAGGATTTCCTGACAAATCAGGAGATCAAGTTGTCGGCCTGCTGTATTCCTCCCATCGGAGAGGTGCCGGAGTGGCCGAACGGGGCTGCCTGCTAAGCAGTTGTACGGGCTTAAACCTGTACCGAGGGTTCGAATCCCTCCCTCTCCGCCA
>DATKMG010000818.1:0-5296 GCA_035541995.1 Terriglobia bacterium | reverse complement strand
TTGAGGTGATAACCACCCTCAGTGATGGTGAGAGAGACGATCCGGCATGCCGGAGCAGCCAATTTCTCGATCACAACCTGTGGATCGTCCGGAGCATAGAGAAAGTCCACTAGTGAACCAATCACCCGTGCATATTCGCCCGCTCCGCTGGTTTCCACTACGGTGTAGAGGCAATCCTGCGGCAGTAGAGCATCCCGCATCCGGCAGTCTTGCCTCAGCAGTCCAACCCCGCAGATTCCCCATTCGGAGTGCCCTGGCTGGCGCAAAAGGTCATCGAGGTAAACCGCTTGGTGCGCGCGATGAAAACCGCCAACCCCAATGTGCACGATGCTTTGCTGGATGCCCTGGCGATCATAGGTTGGCACTTGGACGCTGGATGCAATAAGCCCCAGGTTGGACTGATTCAATTTGATTGGGAGGCTGCCTGCATTCCTCATGGATTCAATGCCTCCACACCGCTCAGCTCATCCAATTCCCGCCATCGACGTTGAGGGTCTGGGCGACAATGTAGTCGCTGTCGCTGGAAGCCAGGAACACCGCTGCTCCGACGTGGTCCTCCGGAAGGCCCATGCGCCCATATGGAACAGCCTCACCGACTAGGCGTTTCTTTTCACCAATCGGTCGATTTTCATATCTGGCAAACAATGCATCCACATTGTTCCACATTTGCGTGTCGACGACCCCGGGTGAAATCCCGTTGACATTAATTTTGTAGGGGATCAGTGCCAGTCCTGCCGACTGCGTAATACTGATGACAGCCGCTTTGCTGGCACAGTACGTCGCCACCAGGGCTTCACCGCGACGGCCAGCCTGGGAGGAGATGTTGATAATCTTGCCGCCGCGCCCCTGCTTGACCATCTGGCGGGCCACCGCCTGCAATGTGAATAGCAGACCCTTAACATTGACGGCAAAGACCTTGTCGAAGCTCTCCGAGGTAATTTCCAGTACAGGTTCCATGTCAAAAACGGCGGCGTTGTTGACAAGGATATCGATGCCACCGGCCTGCGCGACCACAGTATCCACCATGCGGTCGATTGATGCCTGCCTCGTCACATCCAGCTCCACTGGGAAGGCCGCAGCCCCCAGCGCTGCAGCCGTTGTCCTGGCCTCGGTCAACACCACATCAGCAACAGCCACTGCGGCACCCTCTGCGACGTAGCGCTCACAAATAGCTTGACCGATTCCACCCGCACCTCCGGTGACCACTGCCACCTTGCCTTTCAGCAGCAACGGTTTCATTCATTCATCCTCCTATCATAGGAGATTGGAAAATATAGTGACCAGCCCTCACCCCCCGCCCTCTCTCCCATTGGGGTGCCGCAAGCGGGACGAGGGCATCCCGTCTCCCGAAATTTGCAGACGCCGCGCCCCCGCGGCGCCGGAACCGTAAATAAAGGAGTTCATTCTGCCGCACATTGAATTGCACCTGCAAACGGGTATGGTGTCGCTTCTCGAATCAATGGACCCACGATGCTCATCTGTTGTGCCGCGACAGCGTCCGGCGCTTCTGATCGGCGAGCGGACGAACCGCCAACCGAGGGACAGCCTCGCCAGTTTTGTTGAATAGGTGGCAAGTTTCACCGTTCACCTTGATTCCAATGCAGTCATGAGTATGGATCGAGTCTTCGCCATGGGTTTCGAGGATGAGCTCCTCAGTGCCTTCAATCTGGACATGGAGGAAGGTCATTCCCCCCAAACGCTCGACGAAACGCACATAGCCCGGCAACTGGCCGTCCTCGCCCAAGCCCAAGTGCTCTGGCCTGGCACCAACGCAGACCTCGTCTCCCATGGACAAATCTTGGGGCTTAACCGGCAGCGATAGTAACGAACCGC
Source organism: Terriglobia bacterium (assembly GCA_035541995.1). Lineage (GTDB taxonomy): Bacteria > Acidobacteriota > Terriglobia > Versatilivoradales > Versatilivoraceae > DATKMG01. Next base: position 3,463 of record DATKMG010000818.1, on the reverse strand, counting down.
CTGGAAGGGCCACCGTGACGCCGGCTTCACTGATTCCCTTCACTGTTGACGGCATGAGGTTCATCCGGGGCGAGCCGATGAAGCCAGCGACAAACAGATTGCATGGATTGTGATACAGCTCCATTGGAGAACCTGCCTGTTCAACTGCCCCTTCCCGGAGGACCACAATCTTGTCCGCCATGGTCATGGCCTCGACTTGGTCATGAGTCACATAAATCATGGTCACATTGAGTTCTTCGTGCAGCTTCATGATCTCGATGCGCATCTGCACTCTCAGTGCAGCATCCAAATTCGAGAGCGGCTCATCGAAGAGGAAGACCTTGGGATTACGCACGATCGCTCGGCCAATGGCTACACGCTGTCGCTGCCCACCCGAGAGTTCTTTGGGCTTGCGCTCAAGCAGAGGCTCCATCTGAAGGATGCGCGCAGCTTCCTGCACCTTTTTGTGGCGGTCCTCCTTTGCCACTCCGGCAAGTCTCAAACTGAAGCCCATGTTTTCGGCCACACTCATGTGAGGGTAAAGGGCGTAACTCTGAAAGACCATCGCCAGCCCTCGCTTGGCTGGAGGTACATCATTGACCTTTTCGCCGTCGATCCAAATATCACCCGAGGCAGTCTCTTCCAGCCCGGCGATCAGGCGTAACAAGGTCGACTTCCCGCAACCTGAAGGGCCGACAATTACGACCAACTCTCGGTCTTCGATGTCAAGACTCACACCCTTGATGATCTCAAGACTGTTGAAGCTTTTACGAATGTTGCTGAGTCGGACTGTTGCCATCTCGAAATGTCCTCGTGACAACTCTATTTGACGGCGCCAAAGGTGAGGCCGCGCACTAACTGGCGCTGGCTCATCCAACCGAAGATCAGAATGGGTGCAATGGCCATGCTCGAAGCTGCGGAAAGCTTCGCCCAGAACAGACCCTCGGGACTGGAGAAAGAAGCGATAAAAGCCGTGAGTGGCGCCGCGTTGGCGCCGGTGAGATTAAGGCTCCAAAAGGCTTCGTTCCAGGCCAGAATAATAGCGAGCAAGCTCGTGGAAGCAATACCGGGTAATGACAGCGGCAAAAGCAGGTAGTAAAGCTCGTCCTTCAACGCGGCGCCATCCATGCGCGCCGCCTCCAAAATCTCTCTCGGAACTTCCTTGAAAAAAGCATAGAGCGTCCAAACGACAATCGGCAGGTTGGCCATTGCATCCACAATGATGAGCCCCAACTTAGTATCGAGCAGCCTCAGATCGCGAAAGAGCAGATAGATAGGCACTAGCACGCCCACAGGGGGCAGCATCTTGGTAGACAGCATCCAGAGCAGTGTGTCTTTTGTTCGTCTGGAGGTGAAAAAGGCCATTGCATACGCAGCGGGCACTCCGAAGGCCAGGGCCAGGATCGTTGAGCCCACCGAAATGACGATGCTATTCCCTGCAAATCTGAAATAGTCAGCGCGCTGCCGTACGGCCACATAGTTTTCAAGTGTAGGCCGGAAGAACAGGCTAGGGGGTGTGGCGACGGCTTCAACCTCGGTCTTAAAGCTGGTAAGCAGCATCCATAAAATCGGGAAGAAAATCAGGCCTCCGGCCAACCAGGCAACAACAGTGAAAAACAACTTCTTGTAGAATGTCTTATTCATATCGATCTGTTCAAGCCTCAAGATTACGGGCGACAGCACGCAAGAAGAAGATTGCCACGATGTTGGCTAGTAGGATGGCAAGGATGCCACCCGCCGAGGAGGCGCCGACGTCGAATTCGAGAAACGCATATCGATAAATAAGAAAGGCGAGATTGGTAGAGGCGAAACCCGGACCTCCGGAGGTGGTAACAAAGATTTCAGCAAACACCGTCAGCAGGATAATCGTCTCAATCATGATCACCACACCGATGGCGCGGCTCAGGTGCGGCAGAATAATGAAGAGAAAAATCGCCCAGGGCCCGGCGCCGTCCATGCGGGCGGCCTCCTTCTGTTCTGGATCGAGGGATTGGATAGCAGTGAGCAGGACCAGCAGTGCGAACGGCAACCATTGCCACGCAACGATGATGATGATGGCAGTGAGGGGTGCGTTCGAAAACCAATCGATGGACTGAAGTCCAAGGCTGCGCATGAAGGAGCTGATGACACCATTCACTGGATGCATTAGCAGGTTTTTCCAAATCAGTGCACTCACCGTAGGCATGACGAAGAATGGGGCGATGGCAAGAACCCTGGCGATGCCGCGCCCGAAAAATGCCTGATTGAACAACATGGCCAGCACAATGCCCAACCCCACGGTGATGACAAGCACCCAAACAATCAGAAACAGGGTGTTGAGTATTGCCATCCTTAAGCCCGGATCGGTGATCAAGAAGCGATAATTCTCGAACCAGACGAACCCCTTTTCCCCCGGGTTTAAGAGGTTATAGTGCTGGAATGAAAACCAGAGAGTCATTCCCAGTGGTACGATCGACCACAGGAAGAGGGCGATCATCGATGGCAATTTCAATTGCAGCATTTTCATATGAAGGTGAGTATGTCGAGCGGGTTGGCGTTCCGGACCTGGAGTAAAAGAAAGGACTGGATTGCTCATTTTGGTCGTCTGCGTCGCGTTATTTCCGCAGAATCCCTGCGGGCCGGAACCTGGCGAACGGGCTTGCCCTGATAAGAATTGGGAATCCGGGTCAGTTACTTTAAATAGCCTGACCTGCGCATCGTACGTTCTACTGCTAACTGGGCCTCCTGCAGGGCCTTCTCCACCGTTGTGTTCCCTACAAGTGCTGCCGCCAGCAACTGTCCGACCTGAGTCCCGATCGATTGGAACTCCGGGATTGCCACATACTGAATCCCGGTATACGGCACTGGCTTGGCAGTCGGTCGGGTTGGATCGGCTGCAAGGATGGATTTAAGTGTCAGCTCGGCAAAGGGCGCGGCCTTAATGTATTCTGCTTGCGCGTAGGTGGAATTGCGTGTGCCTGGAGGCACCGCTGCCCAGCCGTGGGTTTTCGCGACAAGTTTGATGTAGTCCTTTGACGTCGCCCATTGGATGAAACGCTTTGCTTCCTTGACGTGCTTAGACGAAACAGGGATTGCCAGTGCCCATGACCATATCCATTGGGCGCCCCTGGGAGTCTTTTGGATGGGGGCTCGCGCAAAAGCAACCTTGTCCGCTACCTTCGACTCAGCGGGACTAAACATGTAGCTGGCGGCAACCGTAGCGTCGATCCAGATTGCACACTTGCCGGTCGCAAAGAGGGCCCTGCACTCATTGTGTCCGTTGGAACTCGCGCCCGGCGGCCCGTGCTTCCTTAACAGATCGATGTAAAAGCCAATGGCCTGTCGCCATTCCGGTGTATTGAGTTGCGGCTCCCATTTCTCGTCGAACCATCGCCCTCCAAACGTATTAGCGAGTGTTGACAGATATGCCGTATTCTCGCCCCATCCAGGCTTGCCACGCAGACAGATGCCATAGATCCCTCTCTGTGGGTCGTGAAGGAGGCCG
>DATKMG010000817.1:0-10306 GCA_035541995.1 Terriglobia bacterium | reverse complement strand
TCGTTGGGATAGAAATATTGATAGGTCGGAAAGAACTTGAAGCCGCCGATGCGATGGCGCTGTACGTAAGGCACCATTACCTCGGTGATATCGGGATCGTGAGGATTGACGGAACAGAAGGGAATCAGCTCCGAATGACCTTTACAAAAGTCGAGGACGAAATCGTTAGGTACACATCCGGTGACGGCGGAGTTGTCGGCAATGCAGACAGCGTGGTCGATGCCCTGGCTTTTGAAGAACTCGATGAGCTTCTCGGGAGTCATCAGCGTATCCATTGACTCCACAAAGGAAGGGCTCAGACGTGTAAATTCTTCGACGATTTTCGGATTCCAGAACCGCCGGTGACCTACGTGGGTATGGAAGTCGACGATCAATACTCTCTCACCCTGAGCCGGACCATATTAAATGGCGATATCACGCTTTCGCCGCTTTCTTCCGTTGGACGAAGGCCGCAATATCATTGATACGATCGAAGTTTTCAATGCCGGCGTCATAGGCAGACACTTCGATGCCGAACTTCTCTTCGACCATTCCCACCAGTTGCAGCAGCGCAGTGGAGTCCAGGATTCCGCTAGTGCGCAACGGCGTGTCGTCACTCACGCTTGCCATTTTCCCGCTCGGCAGGATCTCAGATAGAAACTGCCGAATCTCCTGTTTTGTTTCATCCATTGTGTAAGTTCCACCTTTATGGGGTCTTTGCATTTACTGCCCCAACAGAGCCGCTGAAGATTTCGGATCTTGTTGGATGGCCCGATAGAGACTTTCGAAAATGATTTCATGGCCCTGCTGATTGGGATGAACATCCACACCGTACTCGACCTGGAGGTTCGCCAAATTCTTGCCCCTGAATGTATCTCGGAGGTCGATGACCGGAACGCCAATGCTGTCAACAGTTGGGAGGATGTCGTCAAAGGCCTGGGCCTCAACGTCAGGAGGTATGGGGCCCGGCACCAAAACGATAATCATCTGGGCCCCTTCGGCGGTGGCCTGATCCCTAATTTTTTCCAAGGCCCATCTTGTCATCTGAAAATGAAACGGTGAGAGCTTTCTCATCAATGCATTCATGTGGTCGCTCGGCTGTATGCTTGCCTGCGTCGCCACCTGCTTGAGAAAATCATATTTCAGGTCGATCCCTTCCAACACTAATCTTGACAGGTGAAGAGCGGTGGAAGCCTTCTTGCCTCCCGCCTGGATGTGGGTCAACGTCACCAGATACACATCGGGATGGAATTTCGGAGCGACGTAAAGCGCCAAGTCCATCATCTGCAGAACGTTATATCCGTAAACTGAGAAGTTGAGGATCTCGTATCGCTGGATCTCAGGTGTCAGGTTGGCCTGGTTCAGGCGCTCTTCCAGTAACGCGACGTAGTCGTGTCCGAACGGCCCCACAGAAAGTGAATCTCCAAAAAGAGCAATGCGGCGGGTGTGGGGAGGCTTCAGGTAGCCGTATTCGGCGTTTGGCATCCCAAGGCTGTTCGTAATCCTCATCCCAGCGGGGTACCGCCGGCTTACATTCGGCCTGAATTCGTAGAGCAGGAAGTCATCGCTAAAGCGGACGTCGTCTCTCTCTACGGGCAGTCCCAGGTGGCCAGCGTTCTTTTGAAGCCCCTCATAATAGCCGGCTGTCAGGGCGTCAAAGTCCTCGCGGTTCAGGTCGCCGTTCTTCATCTCGCCCACAACTTTTTGAATGCGCAGGCGATTTTGACCACGTCCCGCTATTCTGGGGAGCAGATTCAAGCTTAACAAGCCAAGGATAAGCGCCAGCATGATGACGAAGTTTCGTACGAAGTCGTCACCCTCGCCTGCTCCGACTCGTCGGGTACCAAACCGCAGCTCCATCAGATGTTGCCGCTCCGCAGGAAATGAAACCATTCTGTGAGGCTGTCGGCACTCCACATGGACCACAGCAGAGCAACAAAGGCGAATGTTGCTGCGATTTGCAGGGCAGTACGAAAGCGTAGGCCCCACCCTGGGCGAATAGGACGATTCCGATTCCTGAATTCGATCCAGACGTTTACCATCATCAGGCTTCCCAGGATGAGCCAGAAGAGGGCATCATTCACCGTCAGGCGAAGCTTGCCCTTGAGCCAGAAGAACTGATAGGCGTGCAGGAAGTATGTTGCCGCGACCACCAACATGGTAGAGATCAGCTCTGCCCGCAGTGCACCCCGGCGCCGAAGCTTGAAGTAGGCCGGCAGGTAAACGATCTTCACCATGAAATCTTTCCAATAGATGTTCATGCGCCGCCACAGATCATTGATGCTGTGCGCCAGGAAGTAACGATGGTTGGTCTCCGGCATGTCATAGCCGAACAGGCACAACATGCCGGCAATGATATGAAACTGTCCCGAAACCCGAAGGTAGAGCAGATAGCAGGCAACAATCTTTACCACTATAGCTGCAGTTACGGAGACGCTTGGCGGTGTGAATCTCCCTTGCATCTGGTAAATCAACCGATAAAGTAAAAGATGAGTAGTGCCTCGGAAGATCCACCAGACACCTTGCTGGGCAATGGAGTGAATGTCACGCTGAAAATATCCCCTGCGAAAAGTTTGAAAATCAACCACCGGAAAGAGCAGGAAATAGTAGTTGGGCAAAAGGAAAAAATAGCTGAGGAATTCCTTTAAGCTGGGCCGGCCTTCTTGATGTTTCAGATCGTAGAGATAGATGATCATGCGAAACATGAACATCGCGCCCAGCACAGGCCAGAAGTCCCCTAGACGGCTAGAACGGACGGTAGCGCGATAGTATGTGAACCCACATAGGACTATGAGAAGTGCCAATACCCGCCAACGAAACTCAAGTCCAATGCGGACTATGCCGAACAACAACAACCCGGCTGCGATTAATAGGCTAGCTGTGATAGGGCTCAGAAGGGCATAGGCCCCGCCCAGCGAAAGCAGAATTAGAAACCACTCCTTGTGGCGAAATGGTAGCCAATAAGAGATGGCGAAGCCCCCAAAAGCGAGACAGGCGAGGGTGAAAAAGGCAGGCTGCTCGATGTTGTAGATCTTGAAGCTGAGCAGCAAGAGCGCGAGTGGGATGGTCAGCATGGCAAAGCGCCGCACGTTAGGCTTTGCGCGCTCGAGCCGGAGGTCGAGAACCTGTGCTGGTACCGTCGAAATGGCTGCAGCTACCGCAGACATCGGGGAGGGCTGGTGATACCTTTCAAAACGCGAGGCGGGCTTCAGTCGAAAGACGTAGGCCGTGTGAACGGTACGAGGGGCTTCCCGGTTGCAAGCGACTTGAGTTCACGCTGCCAGATTTTGCGAAGCAGAATGACCCCGGCATCGGATGCTCCCAGACGATCCTGAGAACGATCAGCGATCGTGCCTTGACCAGCTATGGTCACACCGTCCTGGATTCGCACAAGATTAGGCATCCTTTTCCCCGGAACCGGGGGTTCCTTGTGAACGTTGCTCTTGCCGGCAAGGACAGCAAGAATTTCATCCTTAACGCTGTGCGGCATTTCCAACTCCAGGCGCATTGAGTCCGTTACAAATGGAGGACCCGAGGTGACCTGGACATGGTAATGACTGGTGTCATCAATCGGAACGTACCAAAACAGAGTGCGCATCCTGAACTGGCGCTGTTTTTGCGCCGCCGAATACCCGAGAGAATACGCGACGTAACAGATATTCGGCATGATGAAGAGGTTCCGCTCCACACAGTCCTCGTTCTGAAAGGCAACTGAAAGGCCAAAAGACGTTTCTTCTGCAGAGACGCGGGGTGGAGTTTTTCCTCGCGGAGAGCCGCCGAGTTCCGGAACGGCGCTATGGGCAAAGCCGACGTGAACGTCATCGAGGATGTTCTCTGCGCTTTGGAAATAGTTACAGGGCAGCACCGCCATCGAGGCTACCGTGCCCGAAGTCTCAAGTTCCGGCCATCGTGGAATTGGTGGTGGGCTACCCTCACCGAAGTAGGCGAAGATCAAGCCAAACTGTTCCTCGGTGGGATAGACAGCGATCTTTATCTTGTGACAGAACGGCTTTGGCTCAGCGGGCTGTTCCGTACACTGGCCCGTGGAGTCGAACTTCCAGCCATGAAAGAAGCATCTGATACTGTCGCCTTCAACCCATCCAGTTGAAAGCTGGGTTCCACGGTGAGGACATCGGAATGCCGTTACGTGTGGTTTCCCTTCGTTGTCTCTATAAAGAGTGAAGAAATCGTTCAATATCTGAATAGGAACCGCCTGTCCAGACGTCAGGCGGCTGGATACGTAAACAGGATGCCAGTAGCGGCGAAGATACTTCCCCGCCAGGGTCGTCCCCCCTGTATGTACAAACTCCCACTTGCCATTTGCTACGGCTTCCATAAAAGTGGCGCTCCCTGATATAGGAGTTGCATTCTGTCAGGCAGGCGTTCGCGCGTTATCGAAGACTCCGGCACTTCACTGCAATGAAAGTTTCCTGCGCTTCAGCTCAACAGTTGTGGATTGTGAGTCATCCAATCTTCGGCGTCAAGATATTTCTAAATCTGACGTCTTTGCTGCGTGAGCTACGCAATCCATCCTTTCCATTTGTAAAGCAGCAGTCCGGCGTATTCGTACGTGGCATGATAAAAGGCCCGCCACCCCGAGTGGTAGAACAGCCTTCTGCCTGGGGGCGCAACCTCCGGCACTTGCTGGAAGGAAAGATTTGTATAGCCAAGCTTTCGGAAGACGCCGCGGACTCTGGGGACATCAAGCTCGGAAGTTACGATTACCACGCTATGCCACCCGTTGGCATTGAGTATTCGGGTAATTTCAAGCGCCGACTGATAAGTCCGAGATGAATGATTTTCGACAAAGATTGCTGAGCTCGGCACCCCGGCGGTGATCAGGAGCTTTGCCTGCAGTGTAGCCTGATCGAATCCACCGCGACTGCTTCCCGAGCTGATGATCGCCGGCGCAAAGCCCATTTTGTAAAGCTGTAGAGCCGCCCATGTTCTCTGAGCTCCTTCAGGTGAGAGCCAGTGTTCATCCAATTGCCCGTGTGAAAGAAGAACAATTACATCGCTGGGTCGTGGGTTGCTGGGCTCTCGCAAAGGATTCCCATAGTAATAGGCCAGCGGAGTCGCGGTTACCAGGCCGAGAAGCACAACCGTCCAGCCAACGAACCGGCTCACAATTACGACCAACCGCGAAAATGTCCTCACCTCTTGTTCCGGTCGTGTTTGCCACCTCAACGTCATTAAACCTCTCCGCGAGAATGGGAAAGAATGGATTTACGTCTCGATTGACTGAGTCGCTAGAGCGGCCCTCACCTTCCCTCGTGGGGGAAAAGGACCCAGTCGAAGGCTTGATGGTTGCCTGCAGCCGCCAACCTGGATTTCTCCCTTCGCCAGCGTACGCTCCGCGAAAGACTACAGCTCCGTTGAGGTGGGCTTTCGGCGTGTTATTAAAGTCTCTGTTGTAGTCGACGTTTGTTCGAAATGGGCGCAGGTCGATCGCCTTGCCTTGGCACTTGCCTGGCCGAGGGTAGAAATCCATTGCGCCAAGTTCGAACGATGGCGAATTCACATAGGTTCCAGCAATAGCCAGTGGAGCGATGACGTTATCCGACGACCGGCCGACGGTGCCAGTGATTGGTGTCGCTGCGAAAACGAGATTGCCAATGACCGCGTCGGCATCCAAGGCAGCGGTTCCGAAATGGATGCCTTGGCCGGAAGTATAGACGGTGTTGTTGTAAACATAGGCGGTTCTCAATGGGAAGTTCTGCTGCCTCAGCACAACTGCCGCGTAGTCAGGTGGTCCGTCAACAAAGATATTATCGTGCAGCGAAATCCGGCCGGATCCTTGGAAAAGAGCTTCACGGTGATTGTGAACAAATAAGTTGCCATAGATTTCGTACAGGTTGCGAGATCCTGTGCCGTTGATGGGGAACGCACCCACCAGGAGGTTAGGCCTGTCTCCGTCGGGGCTCGACTGGTCGTCCTTGATGAAAACGTTGTTGCGGATGATGGTCGACGTAGGCAGGGTTGGCATGCCAGGAATAACTGGGATGGAGATCTGATCTTTAATCTCCATGTTGTAGCCGATGGTGTCTTGGATCAGGTTGTCCTCGATCACACCATCAACGAACGGTTGCGTGCCATCGGAGTTACCGAGATAGATGCCCGTCCCGGCACCCGAAATCTGGTTGCTCCGAATGATCCATCCCCAGGTAGGAGTTTTTGTCGAGATACCAACGGTCTGCTGTTCCGCATTTTGCCCAACCAGGATGTTGCCTTCGATGCGGATGTCGTGCGTATGATTTGCGACGCCGCCCTTCGCACTGATTCCAAATGCACCTTCAATTCCCAGGCTGTTGATACGCAGATTCTCGATTGCGACGAAGCTGCTGTTGGTGATTTCAATCGTGTTGTAGCCGGATTCCCCGGTAACCACAGCTGGTGCGCCGGATGCCGGGCCTTTGATGGTGATCCAGGCTGCTGAAGTGCCGTTCAGACCGGCAATCACCAGCCGAGGATACCTTCCCGGTGTTAGGTTCAATGTATCGCCGGGCTTCAGAGAGGACAGGTGATTACGGTAGTGTGAGGGATCGGTCTCCAACTCAGCCGCAACAGCCAGCGATGATGCATCCAAAAGAGCGACCAGGCAGAGAATGCTGCCCAAAAGGGGGAACCTTACTCTCCGCATGGGTTTACGCTCAAGCGGGTACATTTCCGGCAGAACTGGGTGATTGACAGTGGCTCAAGGAGTGACCAGCAACGCAAGATCGACCTGAAAGGGCGGGACCTGCAGTTTGGCCATGCCCGGCGGCAATTCTGCCCGCGAAACAACCAACCCCGTGGCGGGGTCAATCCATTCTCCAGTCAGGCGGCGGGCACCAAGCGGAGAGAAGTCAAATGTAACCTGTGCCCCCATCAGCGGCGCTGAGTGGTTGGCCGCATGCTGAAGATAAATTGCTGCCGTGTTCTTCGAGAGGAGCCCATAGGCGCGAGCGGCTGTGATGGAAGTGAAGGACACGGGGACTATACGAACACCGCTGTCAAGACGAGATGCGAAATCCTGCAGGACCCGAACGTAGCTGCGCTCTTCCGGGCCGAGATAGATGTTGGCACCCGTTCCAGGGCTGTAATGACCACCGAACATGGCCGCTTTGGAATCGCTCGTGTTCCAAAATACGAGGCTGATCTCCTGGAATAGTGAGGTCCAGGCTCGGATGCGCATGCGAACTGCGGACCGCGGATCCCAATTCATTCCGGCGTTGCCCTGCTCACCGACGATGACGGGTTTTCCCCACTGCTTCCACCTGCCGGCAAGTTGCCACCATCGCAGATCAGAACTCAATTCGTTTTCGCTCTCGTACCAGTGCGGCGTATTGACGTCAATGACGGGCAAGTCCGCTCTTTCCCAACTGGTACCAATGGGTTTGTGGTCGGGGTCGACGCTGCGGACATAGTCAGCCATCAAGGTGATCCATTGGTCCGAAGCCTTACGTTCATTCAGCAATTCCCAGAAGTCGGCATAAACTCCCCACCGGGCGACGCAGTAGGCCACAAAGCGTTGCTCCTTGCCGACCAGTTCCCGGTTTTCAGGAGTTTCGATTGCCTCTACAGGACGGCCAAGAGCTCGGTTGACAGCGCGCTCCACAACATTGAAGGAACGTATGTCGCTCTGCTGCTTTCCGTAGAATCCGAAGAATCCAAACATAATTCGGAATCCGTGCTTGCGGGCCGTAGAAAGAAGTTCATCCGTGACCAGACTCTCCGCAATGCGATAGTGGTCGAGGTCGTCCATCAGAGAGTAAGAACAGTTCTTTTGGGAAAAACGCAGCAGATTGAATCCGGATTGTCCGTAGACGGAGAAGTATTCTTCTGCGGAGACTTTGTGCCCCGGATGCGCTCGATCTTCGCCGTCAATGGCAAGGTCTTTGAGTCGCTCGCCATTGAGCCAAATGCAGTCTTGAAGTCCGATGGGAAAGAATGGCTTGCCGTCAGCGAAAATCCAGCGGAAGCGATTCTCCGGATTGCTGCGGATGGAACCGTCCGCATCGCTTGGCAAACAAATGAAGGTTCCGCTCCCTCGCTGCCGAAATCCGGCTGTGCTGGTAAACGAGTAGGAGTAACTCCAGTTTCCTTCTTCATCTGGGCGAAAGCGAATTTTCCATAGGTCTGCGGCGTAATAGAACCCTTTGACCCGGTGCTCGACACCAGAAGGCGATGTAAGGGTAGCCTCCAGATAAACGTCAAAGAAGTTATTCCGGTAAACACCGTTGTGGCGGAACGAAAGCTCAAGGATGTCGTAACGAGGAACCTCGGCCGCCACGTGAGGCTCGAGAAAGTATTCAGCAATGGCATGCTCTCGCTGTTCATGGCAGCTACTAAACAGTAGTGTCAAAAGCGATATGGCTACCAGCCGGAATGCTGCACGTTTCAAGCTACGTTTCCAGCTTGATATCGCCTCGCATCCTTTCTGCGTCCGGCGGAAAGTTGATTGCTCTTGGAGTCGTGGCCGACAACCTCAGACTGCTTCGACCCGGTAGTCGCCGATTCGAACCGAGAGAGAGCGCTGTATCGGCTCAACAGAGATCACCAGAGAGCGCTCTCCGCTGCGGGCAATTAGGATCCCCTCGACTCCGTTCAGGGCACCCCCTCTGACCCTAACCCGTTGACCCACTTGAAGAAACGGACAAATCTGGTATGACAGGTCACTTGCCAAGAGGGCTTGGACAGCGTGAATCTGTCCCTCCGGAACAGGCACCCCTTGGCCACGCACACCCACGAACCTAATCACTCCGGTTATTCCCATCACCTTGGCCCACGATTCCGGGACTAGCCTCATGTGAGCAAATGCGTAGCAGGTAAATAGCGGCAAATGAACGACTTTTAGTCGGTCGCTCCAGCGGTGTACCTCGTTGACGAGCGGGAGAAAGGTGGTTATTCCTTGTCTCTGCAAGTGGGCGACAACGGCCTTTTCGTGCTGGGGACGCGTGTGGATGGCGTACCATTGTGAGCCGGGGCCGCTGAACGGGCTTACTGGATTTGAAACAACTGGTTCACACAAAGTAGGCTGAGAAGTCACACCTACCCCCTCTGAGTCACATTTTGGAGTAAACCCAGTGTCTTTGAAGCCGCGTCTTTGGGCAAGAGCACGAAGATGGCCAGAGTGGGCAGGCGGGCTCCGTCATTTGGTCGGACATGGCACATAAGTGTAGATATGGCTTGGCGACTTGTTTCGAGCCTCCAGAAGTAGATAGCCGGATATTCGCGGCGGCAAGATACTTCTCCTGCCCCACTTACGGGCGATATGACAGCCCAGGCGAAGAGGAAGAGTAAGTTCGAAGCGGGTAGGGTGTCCAACACATGCAGGAGTAAAGTTCCGTAGGCGTGGGAAAAAGATTTCACTGTTCGGGATGCGCTATTCTCAGTTCTTGCCTCGGACCTGCCCCTGATTGCCTTTCTGGGACCCAGCTCGACCCGACCGGATATTACATCGTAAGTTGAATTCTGGCAAGAACATAAAAGCTTCTATGAGTATCCGGCCTCATCCCTTCCAACAGGCAGGAGACCTTCGCGTGCTAACGTAGTGGCGTGCGGCCCTGGAGGGTCGAATTCGGATATGCACATAGTCCATGTGGTCGGAGCGCGACCGAATTTCATGAAGGCCGCGCCTGTTATGCAAGCGCTAGGTCGGCACAACGGTGTGCGCCAAACCCTTGTCCACACGGGCCAACACTACGACTTCAACATGTCAGACGTCTTCTTCCGGCAGCTCGAAATGCCGGACCCGGACATTAACCTTGAAGTGGGGTCAGGAACCCACGCTCAACAGACCAGTCAAATCATTGCCCGATTCGAACCGGTTGTACTGAAGCTCAAGCCGGATTGGGTGATGGTTTATGGCGATGTCAATTCCACTGTGGCCACTGCCATGGTCTGCGCCAAGCTGCTGATTCCGGTGGCCCATGTCGAAGCAGGCTTGCGCTCGTTCGACCGCACGATGCCGGAGGAAATCAACCGGCTCTTGACCGACCAGATTTCTGATCTGTTGTTCACACCGTCGGAGGACGGAAACCACAACCTGCAGGCGGAGGGCGTCGCTCGGCATAAGGTGCACCTGGTCGGCAATGTCATGATTGACACACTGGTTCGCCTCTTGCCTCTTGCCAAGGAGAGGTTGCCTAAGGAGCTTCCCGAGCGCTATGTGCTTGTCACGCTGCACCGGCCCTCCAACGTTGATGACGCAGACTGGCTCAAGTCATTAGTCGATGTGCTTGGCGGCGTAAGCCTGGATGTGCCAGTGCTCTTCCCAGTCCATCCTCGAACCCGAGCGCGGATGTCGCAAGCTGGCATAGAGGCGGGGAGCTGCAACTCAAATCTC
>DATKMG010000816.1:0-14002 GCA_035541995.1 Terriglobia bacterium | reverse complement strand
CGTTCTCTCTGCGATGCAGGTTATGCTAACCGAATCTTTCCCTCGATAGACTGCAACTGGCATTGGGCGGATGGGAAGAAAGTGTTTGAAGGGGCAGAGGCGCCCTATTTCGATCCCAATGCTGCGAAGCGAACCTACGCTTACATGATTACCGATGCAGTTCCTGCGCTTTTGAAATCCGGATTCAGCAAAAAGGAGATTGACACCTTCCTGATTGATAATCCACGCAGGTTCTTTTGTGGTCAGTAGTCTTCTGGAAAATCAGCACAAGCGATGGACAAAGAGGGTAAATAAACCTCTTGCAAGGGTAGGGACTTCTGCCCGCGTCCGCAATCGAAGAACCAAGCTGGACGCCCAGCACTGTGTCCACACCATATTCGATCGATACGGCCGGAGGAGCTTTTTCACAGCTTGAGGTTGTAGAGGGGCCTGAGGTCCCTACCCTGGAGTTTTGGACATTTCAATTTCAAAGTTAGTGGAAGCTGCCTGTCAGAAAGGATATTGGCACAATGATTAGCGGACAGACTGCTTTTTCGAGCTATGCAGGCCGCAGAAGGCCAGCCGTGTGTCGCCTCGGGCCTTGTGTCTTGCTCTCACTCTTCCTCTCAGTCTCAAGCCTCATCTGCCTCGAGGGACAAGAAAAGGTTCGTTCACACCAGGAGCGTTTTGCCACTTCGGCGGATAAATCCCGGCGAACGGAAGCTGAGGCCACGGCACGCCTGAACCGGAATCCCAAGGACGTCAAGGGGTTCACCGAGCGCGGCTTGGCGCGGCTTGGTCTTGGCCTGATCGATGCGGGCGTTGCGGATCTTGAACAGGCGGTTGCAGTGGACCGCACTTCAGCCGAATCCTGGGCCTCTCTTGCCTTCGGGCTCTGGAGGCAAGGGAGGTTCGAGCCGGCTCTTGACGCAGCCCGGGCGGCCTTGGAACGAGACCCGGAGCAATCCTCGGCGCATTGGTACTCAGGGAGGTTATTGCTACTGACCCATGGAGATGTCCAGGAGGCAGTTCGACACCTGGAACGGGCTCAGGAACTGAATCCTGCAGAGGCCGGGATCCACCTGGACCTGCTGATGGCCTACCGGGCCACGGGCGATCTGAAGAGAGCCTGGGCCCAACTGCACCCGTTGGGCGTCTTGCTTCCATCCTCCGATACACGGCTTCTGGGGTTCCCTTTTCAGGCCCGGCCAGAATCCGCACAAGGTAGCCAGGGGATGCTTTCCGAGATCCGAGAAGCTCTGAAAGCCGGACGTACTGCCGAAGGACTCGGAGCTGTGAAGGACTATGAGCGTCAATTCCAAAATGACTCACAGGCTCTATTCGATTTGGCCATGTTAATGTCGGAGAATTCCCAACACGAGGCAGCGGCGAGAGAGTTTGCTCGGATCAATGAGTTGCGGCCCCATTCACCGGACATCCTTTACAATCTGGGTGTCCCTTATTACAACCTCAAACGCTGAGATGAAGCAACACGGGCTCTTGCTGAGGCTGCCGATCTGGATGAACGACCGGCTGAAGTTCACTATTCGCTGGGTTTGGTGGCCTCCGAGAGGGGTGATCGCGAAAATGCCATAATCGAATTCCATCATGCATTGGACCGAGCCCCTCAGCGGGCTGACCTTCACTATCTACTTGGACAAGAGTATTTTCAGCTGAACTACTGGCAAGGTGCGGTATCAGCCTATCGGCGCTCAACGGAGCTGGACTCGGGCAAGCCCCTCTATCACGCCGGTTTGGGTGAAGCTTTGTTGGCACTGCACGATTATGAGGCAGCGACGAAGGCCTTTGAGACAGTTGCCCAACTGGACTCAAATTTCTGGGACATCAATTATCTCATCGGATACGGTTATCGAAACCAATTGAAGTTTGAGATCGCTCGGAAGTATTTCGAGAGGCAACTAAGCATCACCCCTGGCCATATCGAATCCTTGGCTAACCTCGGCTTCATATCCGTGGAGCAAAATCGTCTTGTGGAAGGTGAGAAGTACTTGCAACAGGTTCTCACTGCCGAACCTGATCACTTGACAGCCAACTTTGACCTCGGGAGGATGTGGTCGAAACTCGGCCGCGACGATCGGACCATCGTCGCCTTCTCTCATGTGCTTATGGTCAGCCCAGACTTTGCCGCGGCACAGCTACAGCTGGCATTATGTTACTCGCGTCTTCAAAAGACTGCTGAAGCCCAAGCGGCGTTGGCGGAATTCAAGAAGCTCGAAGAGCTTGATAAACAGATGCGACGTGACCGGCTAAATTTGGAAAGGGCTCGAGAGGTCCAGTACGGCAATTCTCCGGAGGGCAAGAATTGAGGACGACTGGCGGCTGGCTGCGAGAATCAAGATTTGCCACTCCCATCATTCGCAACCAGAATTTGCGGTTCCAGGCGGACCGAAGTCTTGATGGAATTTGAAATCAGACAATGCTTCTCAGCCTTCTGCAGTATCCGGCCGGCTCTTTCCATATCCTTACTCTGAGAGATGACGAGCCTGGGACGAATGATTATTTCCGTAATTCGGTATCCTTCATTTTCGGGTTTCTCCAGCTTTCCAGTGGCCCGTGCCTGGTAGCTCTCAAACTGAAGTTTGGACCCCTCAGCGATGGCCAAGAAGGTGGTCATGATACAGGAGTTGACCGCAGCCACAAAGTAATGCTCAGGGGACCAGAATCCATCATGCCCATCAAACTCCGGGGGAGTTGCGACCTCGAGAGGGGGGAGCCCCGGTGCGGAAAGCCGTCCCTTCTTTTCCCCCGTCCATTCGATTCGACTCTCGTAAAAGTGTGGTAATTGCGTGGTCATGAATTACTCCTCTGCCTTCTTAGATGGTGTTAGAAGCCAAATCCATCTTCATCCTGCAGATCCCGAATTTGTCTCCAATCAGGAGTTCAATAATCTGACAGAGGCATGTTCGGAGTGGGTTAGAAACCACAGGATCCGGACGCGGTTTTCATCAGATAGTGCCTTGGTGATTTACATGAAGTGGCGTATGACCAGATCCTATACTTTGTCCAGTAGCGAGTTATAGATTCTTTGGATTTCATTGTCAATCGCCAGCCGGAAAGTTGGAAAGCCGTAGACATTGACATCCCCTGCCGCCGTGGCCAAATATATACCCGCTGCTTCCAGTAGTAGGGCTTATGGGTAGTGACAAGCCCAGCGAGGAGAGTCATTATGCGATGTCAATTAGTACTCGTTTTGTTAACGGTTTTTCTTGGCCATGAATCATGGCACAGTTCGCAATTGTATGGTGGGAAGCCAAGCCAGTCTCCCGGGACGAAGGAGAATCAAAGCAGGCGTCTTCCCCCGGTTCATTTTGACGGAAGCTTCTTTGCTCGTGAAGGAAAGCGCTTCATTGCGGTGGGGGCACATTGGGTTCCTGCTAAGGCTGCCATGCAATGGCCGGTGCAGTGGGATCCCAAGGATATTGAAGCTGACTTCGCCAAGATGCATGAGCTGGGATACAACCTGGTACGGCTCGATATGATGTGGGCATGGTTCGAGCCGCGTCCCGGTGACTATAATCCTGCGGCCTTCCAACAGCTCGATGCGCTGGTTTCACTGGCGCACAAATACGAGATCTACCTGCATCCTTCCTTATTCATCGGCGGCGAAGTAGGAGAGGCCTACTGGGATGTGCCATGGCGGCACGGACGGCATCCTCATGCTGACCCGGAAATGCTGCGTCTGGAAACGAATCTGGCATCGGAGTTCGGAAGGAGATATCAGAACGAGAGTGCCGTTATCGCGTGGGATTTGACCGACGAGCCTCCGTTTTGGATCGTTGCCGGTCAGACAACTGACGCGATGGCCATCAACTGGACTCGGCTGATCACGGGTGCTATCCGGCGCAATGACAAGCTCCACCCGATTGTTGTCGGCACGAGTGGAGAGGAAACCGGGCATGGGCCCTTCCGCTCGGACAACATAGCCAATGAAGTCGACTTCTTCAGCGTCCATCCTTTCACGCTCTACAAGCCGGAACTTTTTCCTGACCCATTGCTTTCAGAGCGCGGCACCTATGGGGCGGCCTTCGAAATTGCTTTGTCCAGCGGGGCCGGCCGTCCTGCCATGATCCACGAAATGGGCGCTTCTTCAGCACAGTATGCGCCGGAAAGAATAGCGCTCTACGATCGGGCGATGATCTATTCCGGGCTGGGGGCCGGCGCCATTGGCGTAGACCTGTGGTGCTATACCGATGCCGCCCCGGAGCAGTTCCACAAAGTGCCTTACCTTCGGACCCCGCAGGAGACGGGCTGGGGAATGACGACCTGGGACAGGCAAGATCGGCCTTTGGCCCGGGAATTCAAAGTCTTCTCCAGAATCGTGGGCCAGCTGAACCTGGATAACGTGAAACCCGCGCCGGCAGAGGTCGGCATCATCATCCCCCAAGAGTGGGCTAGGACACACGGGGATTATTCGCGGTTTGGCTTGACTGGACCGGAGGTCACCCCATACGTTTCGATCTCCGACGGGGATGCAATGCCCGGACAAACCCCACCCAGTGCCAGCGCAGAGAACCAGTGGCTGATGGGGTCTCTGCTGAATTCATTTATTCTTGCCCGTCGGGCCGGCTTGAAGTCAGACTTCCCACGCGAAACCAGCGACTGGAGCCAGCATCCCATGCTTTTCATGCCTTCCCCGCTGACCAGCACGGGCAGCGTATTTCTGGCCCACGTTCATACCGATTTTTATGAAAAAGTCAGACAGTATGTCGAGCGTGGAGGATTCTTATACGCATCGGTGGCAGCGGACGCAGCCATACCGCAGATGGAATCCATCTTTGGCGCCCGCCTGGTGGATACAGCTCCGGTTTCTGAAGTCACATTAAAAGTAGTGGCTCCCCTCGGAGAACTCAAGCCCGGCGATACTTTCCACTATTCCGTGCCCACGGCAACTCCACGTTATTGGGGGTCCCTGCTTTCGGTAAAGGGAGGCGAAATCATTGCGATTGACCAGCAGGGACTCCCCGCACTCGTCGCCAACAAATTAGGATCGGGGAAGACCCTTCTTTCTGCATACCCCCTGGAAGCCTACCTTGCGGCCGTCCCGTCCGCCTATGAGAAAGAGGAGAACACCCACCGCATTTACGAGGCCTTTCGAATCTGGACCGGTGCAAAACCTCTGTTCCATACCGACTTGCCTTCCGTGGAAGTCACCTCTCTAAATGGAGAGGGTCGTGGCTACGCCGTCGTCGTCAACCATCGCGGAAACCCGTCATCAGTGACCGTGTCTTCTTCGCTCCTGATCCGGTCCGCAAACAGGATCACTGCCGATACCCCCGAGACGCTTCCGGTGGAGCGTTCGAGCTGGAAGTTAAACCTGCAGCCTTTCGAAGGGGTTATTGTGGAATGGAAATAGGATGGGCCATTACTTGACTCGAGACCAGGACTCCGGGACGAGCTTTCGATAATTGACATCCAGGACATCCAGCCGTTTGAAGTGAACTGCCAGGCGTTGCAGGAATTCCGCATAATCCTTCTGTTCCTTGGGCGTCCAGACGTCTTCCGCCAGGGCACAGAGTCTGGGGAACGTCATGTATTCGGCGTGTTTGCGATCAGGAACAAACTCCGTCCAGAGCTGGCACTGTGCGCCCAGGACGTGATGAGCGTTTGCAGCGGCAATGGCAGCGGGAACCGGGTCATAGCTATAGACTTTTTCCAATGGTAGAAGTCCCCCAATGGCCAGTGGTTCTTTGTCGGGCTGGTCCTGGTAATAATCAAAGTAGGTGTAGTCAGTGGGGGCCATGACCACGTCGTGCCCCGCGTTGGCGGCTTGAATGCCTCCTTGCTCGCCCCGCCACGACATGACCACGGCGTTCTTGGAGATTCCTCCTTCCAGAATCTCGTCCCACCCGATCAGTTGCCGGCCCTTGCCGGTGAGGAATTCATCCAGCCGTCGCGTGAAATAGCCCTGCAGCTCTTTCTCGTTGCCTACTCCTAGTTCCTTCATCCGGGCTTGCACTCGGGCACTCTGCTGCCAGAATTTGGGTTCGACTTCGTCCCCTCCCACGTGGACATAACGGGACGGAAAGAGAGAGATCACTTCGCTCAGGACATCGAACATGAATTGGATGGTCGGCTCATCCATGTTCAACTGGTCGGCCAGGTCGTAGTTGAATAGAACCGGGACAGGTTTTCCCAGGCTTCCCAGCTCCGGGTAAGCAGCCACGGAGGCTTGTGAATGTCCGGGCATCTCGATCTCAGGCACGACGTTAATGTGCCGCTCCCGTGCATAGGCCACGACCTCACGGACATCTTCCTGAGTGTAGAAGCCAAAATGCGGCTTCCCGTCGGACTTCTGATTCGCTCGGACCTCTTCGATTGGCCCTACCGGGGAGGCTTCCCGCCACGAACCCACTTCCGTCAATTTCGGGTATTTCTTGATCTCAATACGCCACCCCGTATCATCCGTCAAATGCCAGTGGAATGAATTCATCTTGTGGATGGCCAGAAGATCGATGTATTTCTTGACGAATTCCTTGGGCATGAAATGACGGCTCACATCCAGCATGGCGCCCCGCCATTTGAATCGCGGACTGTCTTCAATCAGGAGACAAGGCACGCTCCAATCCACACCTTCCATTTTCGCCTGCCGATAAACCTGGACCGGCAGGAGCTGGCGCAGGGTTTGGGTTCCATAGAAAATGCCCGCTGCCCTCGGCGCCTTCAGCACAATCCGCTTGGAGGAGATTTCCAGGCTATACCCTTCCTCGCCCAACCTCTCCAGGGCGGGATCCAACTTCAACACGACATGTGGGGCCGAACCGACTCGCGAGGTTCTTACCTCCAGCGTGAAGCCAAGCGCTGGAGCCAGCGTCCTCGCGAACAGTCGGGCCTCCTCGGCTAAAGCCGGATCTGCCCGAATCACTGTTCCGGGTTTGAACAGGAATCTCCCTTCTTTCATCGTCAGGGTGACAGGTCTCGGAATCACCGAAACCGTTTCTGCTTCGCTTGCTGCGGCGAACCCAGTGAGCAGGAGGACAACAGGGCCAAAGAATCGGATTGACGGCAGTCCAACTGAAGCAATACTCATTTCGATCTCCTGTCTGAGGACCGCGGCTGAACGTCCCTCGAAACTGGTACAAAGCGGGCCAGGACCGCATGGCCGTTTCCGCGGGGGTTATAAGTTGATTGGAACGCCTGGAGGGTCGGCCAGTTTGAACTGTACCATGATCCTCCGACAATCCAGCTGCCATCTGGCGACAGAGCGCTGGCATGGAATCCCCCGTAGGCGTTTTGACCTGTGATCGAACACTGCTTTCCCACAAAACTGGAGTAAACGAGGTTCTTGAGATCCGGCGCAATGATTGTCAGGAATGCGTTGCCGTCATAACGGCCATTGGCTCCGCCATAGGCCGATTGATATGGGATTCCCGCCGTGGGGAAATTTGCGGAATAAGTAGTGCCGGTTACGTAGACATTTCCGGAGCTATCCACAGACAAACCCTCCGCGTTCTCGTGACCACTACCCGCCAAGTATGAACAGGCTAGTATCGCGCCGTCAGGCCCGATTTTGCAGATCGCCAGATCGCTGCTCCCACCGCCGGGATTGGGCTGGAAAACGCCGTGGGTGACGGACCAGTCGGTGGATGTCGTCCAGACAGCAACGTAGGCATTCCCTTGAGCATCTACCGCCAATTCGTGCGTGTCGACTTCTTCGTCACCACTTCCACCCAAATACGTCCCATAGATCAAGTTTGATCCATCAGGTGACAATTTCGCCACATAGAAGTCATTGGGACCTCCACTATATGTGTGCCTGCCGTTTCCCGGAGTGGGCATATCTGTGGAGGCTGTGTTGTTGGCATAATACACGTTTCGGTGGGCGTCCACGCGGACCATGGCGGCGATATTGTCGGTGCCCGAGCCGCAAAGCCACGTGCCCCACAAGACCCGACTGCCATCGCTCTTGATTTTCAAAACGCAGGAATCTCCGCCGTCGCCCTTTGGCGTCTTCTGGTAGCCGTTGGCAAACCAGGAGGCAGGCGGAGCTTGTCCAATCCCATTCCAGCCGGATGGAAGATAGATCTCTCCCTGATCATCCACCGCAATGTCTCGGCACAACTGTCCGGAGCCGACATAGCTGGCCCACATCAATTGCCCGTCCGGCGTGAATTTGGCCACAAATCCATTCTGTTTGCCGTAGGCTCCAAGATTCGTCCCCACGGTATCGACAAAGCTGACTTGGAAGACCCCTGGCTTGATGGGGAGTCCCTCGCCCGCGCGTCCCGCCACGTAGATGAAACCGCGATTGTCCACCTCGACTCCATACGCCCGGTCATAATTCGGCCCTCCGAATAAGGTGGACCAGAGTAACTGACCGCTGGGGCTGAATTTCATTACAAACACATCCATGGGCCCAAAATCCCCCAGAGATTTCCCGCCGGTGTGGTATGTGCGGCAGTAGGCACCCGCTGTTGTGGGAAAGTCAGGCGAACTCGTTCCTCCCACTGCAATGATATTTCCGTGGTTGTCTGCGCACACGTCGCGGATATAGTCGCCATTCATCCCGCAGATATAAGTTGAAAAGGCAAGGTTATAGCGGTTTGCCGCCAAGGCGGATGATATCTGCCCCACGGCCAAGACAATTGCCAAGATCCGGGTTTCGACGAGGTTTCTCATTAGCGGTTCTCTATATCAGGATGTGATTGAGCCAGAGAGTTAAGTAGGCCTGCATTCGCAGTCCGCGAATGCTCAGTCCTTATCATACACGAAGGTGGAGTCAGGCAGATTCGTCAGATTTCCGTTGACATCATGGTTTCAAATGGAATTGTTGACACATCGATTGGCCGAACCAGATGCTGGGCCACACCGTGGCCCCAATCCCCTGGTCAGCGTCCCAAGTAACTGTTATTCGGTAATCCAGGCCTGACCAGTCCCCCCTTGAATGGGAGACCAAAACGGCAAGCTGGAAATAACCTACGCTGATAACACCAAGCAAGCGCTCACTTTGTAGAGCATTCGTTTTTGGCTTGACTTGAGAGAAAATATCATTATGATATCTAATAGATATCGGATAGATATATTCGATACAAAGGAGGCGTCATGGAACCAGGAATCATGAAGACTCATCAGGAAAAGAAGGTTAAGGTCCTTAATGGATGGATGATGTTGGGGTGGCAGATTGTGTTGCCGTTCATTTTTGTCCCGTTGTTTATCTACTCACTTCCGGCCAAAGGAAGCGATCAAACTCACCCTGACTGGCCGCTTTTTGTCTTGTCCATTCTGCTGTTGCTCTTCTTTGTGATTTCTATGGTGGGTTTCTTTACACTTCAGCCCAATGAGGCCAGAGTTTTGATCCTGTTCGGCAAGTATGTTGGAACCGTCAAGGAGAGTGGATTCCATTGGGGCAATCCTTTTTATTCCAATGGGCCTGTAGGGACCGTTAGTCAACCGGAGACCGGCACTCCAACTCCCAAATCTGTTCAACGTCCTAAAATCAGCCGCTTTAAAGTCTCTTTGCGGGTAAGGACTCTCAACGGCGAGAAACTCAAAGTCAATGA
Organism: Terriglobia bacterium; assembly: GCA_035541995.1. GTDB lineage: Bacteria > Acidobacteriota > Terriglobia > Versatilivoradales > Versatilivoraceae > DATKMG01. The sequence goes on along the minus strand of DATKMG010000816.1, from coordinate 4,505 downwards.
TAAGCGAGGCAATCCCATCGAAATCGCGGCCGTGGTGGTCTGGCGAGTCGAAGACACTGCCCATGCCATTTTCGACGTCGACCGCTACGAAGACTATGTTCGACTGCAGACTGAAACAGCCGTGCGGCATTTGGCCAGTTGTTATGCCTATGATCATGGGGAAGAAGATGAGATTACGTTGCGTAGTGGCGTAGACGACGTCTCCAAAGCCCTGCAACGGGAATTGCAGGAACGCTTGAGCCGGGCGGGAGTGATGGTGGAAGAGGCAAGGTTGACACATCTGGCCTATGCCCCTGAAATTGCCCAGGCCATGTTGCGCCGTCAGCAGGCCGAGGCAGTGATCGCGGCCCGGCAAAAGATCGTTCACGGCGCCGTCAGCATGGTAGAGATGGCTCTGAAAGATTTGGCCGACAAGCATGTCGTGCAGCTGGATGACGAACGCAGGGCTGCCATGGTCAGCAACTTGATGGTTGTATTGTGTGGTGAATCAGAAGTCCATCCAGTCATTAACGCCGGCACCTTATACAACTGAGCAATTCATGGAACCGCGCAAATCGTTTCTATTGAGAGTTGATCCAGCCCTTTGGGCTGACTTGGAAGCTTGGGCGCAAGACGAACTGCGCAGCGTGAACGGCCAGATTGAATACATCTTGCGCCAAGCTGTGGCCCGGCGAAAGGGGGAAATGCGGCATTCAGGACGACGCTCCCGGCTTGATCCGGAATCGAAGCAAGAATATTGATTTTCACCTCCTGTGAATTCCAGGGTAGAAGCGCCGATGGCCTATAGCCCCATTCTGCCGTAGAATTCCTTCTACTTTCCATCCACCTCAAGCTAGTGTTGCTCCCTCTTTCCTTTAATGTTGGCTTCAACGGCTAATCCTAACAGACTGAAAGTTACCGACCATTTTGTCAACTCCAGGCAGAGAGACGTGCCTGTCCTAAAGGAAGAGATAGAGAAGAAACAGTGCCAGAAGAGAAAATGCCTGTTTGAAATATTCTGATTATTCTACTGGCTTGCCTGGAATACGGAATTGTTGTACCGGGGCGACCTTGGGAGGTTTAAGCCTGTCAGAGTCGGCGATAGACTTCCATACTCCTGATCGTGCTGATCCATTAGGATGCTGGCTTGAATGTGGCAGAACCTTGCTTCTGGGTGCCTCCCAGCTTCTTCAGACTTGGAACTATGATGGCTATTCCCCATATTGTCGCCGAGGAAATAGTTAAATTCTTAAGACAGGCACCAACGCGCACCTTTCAGCAGCGGATGAAACAACGCAACGCCATTGAAGGTACCCACAGTGAGCTGGTGCGGGGCCATAGCCGGAAAATTCCTCCTCAGAGCAACTCGCCGATCTCAAAGCGGGGGGTTTTGCAGCAGAATCATTATTCGTTATTTCGGACAGCCCACTCCATGGTGCGAGGGGGGGGGAGCGCGCCTATTATCCAACCATCCGAATCATCAGGACTTGCCTGGTACTTGATGGTGATCTGAGCCTCCTTCCGGGCACCTGAGTCTTATCCTCGATTCTGGCCTCTTTCCCTGTTCCCCTGGCGAGCAGGGAAGGAGACCGGACAGGAGGCTGGTCGTTCCCTGTAAAACCGACATCGGGCCCTATTCTATGGTGATCACTTTCCAGTGTCCCGCAAAATCTCGAGTCTGACAGAGATCGTCGGGGATGGGGAATATTAAAACTTGACCCTGGTTTCCTCCTGGTTTCCTTGCTTGCCTGGCTAACCAGAAAAAGAGATCCCCACTCGGCTAATTTACAGTGTCCCTTCGGGACAAAAAGTTGTCACTATATTCTGCGAATCTCAATAAGTTCCTCTTCCCAAGGCAAGTCAAGCACAAACCTAAAGCCTAAGAAACCGAACCGACTGGCTGAATTAGTGTCAAATGTCAGTGCCAAAATTAATTGTAATCTTTTGTCTTTGGCCGCCGATACCACCATCGAACCAGATCTGAAGCCTAACGCGGGTTAACTTTCAAGGGAGTCTAACATGATGTATTCCCAGTCCCCCCAACAGCCTGTCATCCCCTTGTCAATCACTCAACACATGAGAGCGCTGGTGGTGAGCTGCGACCCTTCCTGCATCAATACAATTCAAGAAGCTCTCCAACCTTTCTTGAAAAGCATCTGTGTTGCGACTAACGACGAGGAAGTCGATTTTGTCCTCACTGACGCTCAGATCTTCCCCTTGGTTATTATAGACACTGCCTGTGTACACTCCCCTTGTGAATTGGCCAACGCAATCAAATCGCGATGGCCGGGGTCTGAGCTGATTTTCATCTCTGAGGACATGTCCTCCTGGATGGAGCTAATTCAAAGAGGGGCTTATGAAATGCTCCCCAAGCCGCTCGCTATGACAGACCTTAACTGGGCTGTCACAGGTGCCGTTCTGAGACATCTCCCTGCAAAGGCCCTGGGAGCCGCCAGTTAACCGGCTTTTCCTTCTACTAGTCCAAGTCTACGCATATCGGAGCGAATCAGTCTGTTGGTTCCCAGTCTGTGCTAAGTTAAGAGCCGTTAGTCCGAATTCCTCCACTCCAGGACGTACAAGGAAGCAAGGCAGCCCCATGGGGGCGGGGTCGTGACTTTTTTGGTTTTTGGTGTATTCTTCGAAATAATAACCTACAATTGAAGACAACAACTCTTCGTGGAGAAAGATCGAATATAGCAATTGGGTATCATGCCATGGACCGCAAGGCGCATTGGGACAGGATTTATGCGAGCAAGGACCCGGCGAGCCTAAGTTGGTATGAGGCTCATCTCAGGACTTCATGGAAGCTGATTGAACAGACTGGTCTGCCGAAGTCCTCGTGAATTTTGGACGTTGGGGGCGGTGCCTCCACACTGGTTGATGATCTTCGCGACCTTGGATATAGTTGCATCACAGTCATCGACATTTCGACGGTAGCCATTCAAAAAGCCAAGGAACGTCTCGGAGCTCGGGCAAGACAGATTGATTGGGTAGTCGGCGATGTCACCCGCGCCTCTCTTCCGCGTTCGCATTACAACCTATGGCACGATCGCGCAGTATTCCACTTTCTCACCGAAAAAGAGGATCGTGAAGCTTATATCAGGGTAATGACTCGGGCATTAAAGCCAGGTGGATTCTTGATCGTCAGTGGTTTTGCGCTGACGGGGCCCGAGCGATGCAGCGGCCTGGAGGTAGTCCGCCATAGCACGGACTCGCTTCAGGTTGAGTTCGGGAAACACTACAGATTGCTGGGACATGTCGAGGAAGAACACAGCACTCCATCCGGTGTCAGGCAGGATTTCATTTATTGCCTATTCAGGAATACTCCACTTTGACCTGGGCGTCTTTCGGGAAACCGGGCCCCAGACGCACCGGGCAACGATCGCCACGAACGGTGACCTTCATCGTATGCCCATCCCAATCCCAGTTGACCGTGCCGATCCTGGTCAGCGACCCATGTACCTTCATGTGATGACCGCACCATTCTCGGGGTATACCGCCACCCACTATCACCGAGAACGGTTCGTCCGACTCGTCAAGGTAGCACAACATGTCGAGCTGGAGAAGCAGGTGGGTTGCAGCCGACCAGTAGTGTGGAGTGACGTGGGGAGGCTTCACCCACCCGCGTATATAGTCCCATTGCCGGAAAGCGTTCTCTTCGCCATGGCCTTCCCACCAGGTATAGAGGCCCGGAGAAGCTTGGTGGTTCCAGAACCAGTTCAGCGTCTCCCATACTGGTTCCAGCCGGCCAGCATAAAGCCAGTTGTGCGCATGGGCGAAGTTGAAATAGGTCCAGAGGGGCTCAATGTTGCCGCTCGGATCGTGCAAGCTGTTCTTGCCGGTATTCCAAATTGACTGCCAGTGTCTCTGCAATCCCGCTTCATACTTCGCATGTTCCGGCGTGGCAATCCAGCTGGGGAAGAGGCCACACATAAAGGTTCGCTCATCCTGGTCTGCTGGTGTGAATTTCCTCAGCCACGCATCCTGAAGGGACTTGGCGGTATCGCGCCAGTTTTTGGCATCCGCTTTCGCCCCAATTTGCCGCGCGAACTCGGATGCCAGCATCAACCCCCGGTAGGCGACGGCACTGGTAAAGAGCGGACGGGTTGCATGATCCATGCGTCCGGCTATCAAGCCATCTTCCATCGGCTTCGCCACTTCGTATATTTCCTTCCGAAAGCGTTCAGAGGGAACTAGAGGACCGATCGAAAAACGCTCAACCGGCAATCGGGTCGTTGTCAGACCCAGAATGAACTCGGCCTTGCGTCGGACATGGGGCCATAGATAGTCATCGAACCCCTCATCATGGAGTCGGAAAGCCACTTCAAGGATGGCCCAGAGAGAAAGTCCGGGGGCATCCCCTTCGGCACCGAACCCGCCGAAGAAGTCGTTTTCCGCAAAATACCGTGCCAGTTCCCGGGCGGTCTCCAGCCGTCCAGCCCGCACCAGCGATACCACCTGAAATGCTCCATCCCTTAGCCAGACCAGTGGATAATTGACCGGTTCACCAGGGTGGGTCTGATTCG
>DATKMG010000815.1:0-10318 GCA_035541995.1 Terriglobia bacterium | reverse complement strand
GCGTAATCGCCGGGTATTTTCCGAAGAAGGGATGATCATAGAAAGCGAGCGGCCTGGCTGTTTCAGGCATCAGTAATTCCGCCCAAGTGGAAACCTTGTTACCTTCCCCCGCCTGGAAAGGATCGCCTCTAAGCAGGATCTCCTTATTGAGGTTCGAGAACTCCTGGTAAGTAAATCCGCAGGCTTTGGTCAGCGGCCCGGGCATCCGTACCCAACGAACTGTCGAGTATTCATTGCAGAACCCACTCTTGAAGCACAAGACAAGATGGCCACCCGCGCTGACAAAAGCGGAAAGCTTTTCGAGAAGCTCGTCACTGGCAATGTATAGAGGCGGAACCACGATCGCACGATAGGCTGAGAGATTAGTACTTTCCGGAAAGACAAAATCAACCCCGACATTGAGGTTGTACAAGGTTCGATAAAACTGCTGGAGTATGGTTCGATAGTCTACCTTGTCGCTAAAGGGCATGAACGGAATTGCATTATGAGAATCCGAACTATAGAGGATGGCAACTTTGTTCTCCTTCTTCAAATTCACCAGACGAGGGCCCACTTGCTGCAGTTCATGGGCAATCCGGCTCACCTCCTGGTAAGTCCGATTAGGTTCCAGGTCATGGGAAAGAACGCCCTTCCAATATGTTTCCTGGCCGTAGTGGAGCGAGTGCCAGTGCCAGTAAGCCACCATGTTGGCTCCGCTTGATAAGTGGCTGTATACATTCAGGCGCAACTGCCCGTCATAAGGCGGGAATTGAGTCGTCGAATCCCAACCGATCGATTGAGCGTTGGTCTCCGTGATGAGGTAGTTACTATGCTTCAGAGACCTGGCAAAATCCCCAACCAAAGCATTCGGTTCCCCTGTCAAATCATCTTGAACTGCGTGATAATTGTTGGCCGCCACAATGTCCAGGGCCTTGGCTACCTCCCACTGGTCCACGTCTGCCAATGCGGCTCCGGAGAAATCTTGTGTCACAAACTGGCCGGGCCGTTTGTATTCGTTGACAATCCGGGCTTGCCAGCCAAGGAAATCCGTGCACAACTCCTGTTGATAACGCACCCATTCCAGTTTGTAACCAGGGTTAACAATTCCCTCCCGTCCGGGAAACTCGTCCCAGTCATTGACAAGCTGGCCCCAATATGCAAACCCCCAAATCCGGTTAAGTTCCGTGGTTGTCTTAAACTTCTTTTTCAAGTAATTGACAAAGCCAGTCTGCACGTTGGCTCCTGCCGTTTTATAAGCTGTGGTTTCATTATCGATTTGGTAACCAATAATCGCCGGATGGTCCTTAAAGTGAGAAACAACCTGGCGGATCACACGTTCGCAATAGAAGAGGTAGGTGGGGCTGGTGATATCCATATTCTGACGCAAACCGTAACCGTTCTTCTCATTCCCCAGACGGACCGCCAGAATCTCGGGATGTTTCTTATACAACCATGGAGGAATAGAGTAGGTCGGTGTTCCCAGGATGACCTTGATCCTTGCTTTGTGAAGGCGATTAATGATCCGCTCCATCCAGGCAAATTCAAATTCGCCTTCCCGGGGTTCCCAGCTTGTCCAGGTAGATTCTCCAAGCCGAACCACGGAGATTCCAGCCTGCTCCATCAATTCCACATCTTTCTCGAGCCGATCATAAGGCATGTACTCGTGGTAGTAAGACACGCCATAGAGGACGTTGTCCATGCGGGGAGGCGCAGCACGACTTGGGATGATCAGTATCTGAAACGACAACATCAGAAACATCAAGCTTGCGCCGTGGGTCTTCTTTTCTAAATGACTGAGGAACGAAGGCATAGCAGGGCTCCTCTCCAAGAAGGCGAGATTCGTCGAGAGTCTACAGGAATTGACAGATAGGGTCAAATGGAGCCAGAACGGACTGTCTGATTGCAGAGTGTGCTGGCTGAGTGGTCAGAGCCGGGAGTGGCTTGGAGTCACTCGCAGATCAGAAGTGGCACGACTTAACTGTACGGCTGATTGAGAGCGGCGCGTATCGAGTCCCGGACCTTCAGTGCTGACTCATCGTTGGGATAGGGATTCCGTGGCCAGAAGAATCCTTTCAGTCCGTCCTTCCTTCGCCGAGGAACGATGTGAACATGCAGATGGGGAATACTCTGGCTCACACGATTGTTGATGGCTACAAAGCTGCCTTCGGCTTCCAGTGCTTCTTCCACGGCCTCGGATAGGAGTTGAGCGTTTCTAAACAAAGGAGCAACCAGCTCTGGCGGCAAATCCGCCAGAGTCTCGCAGTGCTCCCTGGGGACGAGGAGACAATGCCCGGCAAAGAGTGGACGGTTGTCAAGGAAAGCCACACTTGTCGGATCTGATAGTACGATTAGCCCAGGTACTTCACCACGCACAATCTGGCAAAACCGGCAGTTCATGCTTCGAACAATATCTTCAGATGAGTCGGCTCCCAAATCATTTCTTCTGCTTTGACGCTACGAAGCTAATCTCGACCCTGGAGTCAGCGACGAGTTTTGAGACAGCGACACACGTGCGGGCTGGTCGCATCCCCTTAAAATATGAAGCATAAACCTGATTCATCGCCTCGTACTCTTTGATATCGGCCAGATAGACCTTTCCTTCAACAACGTTGCTAAAATCCAGACTGCTCGCCTTAAGGGCTTCTCCCAATCCGTCCATGACCTCCTTCACCTGGGGTTCGATCCCTCCCTTGGCGAATCCTGCTTTCCCCGACAGAAAGACCCGGTCGCCCAACACTACGACAGGGCTGAACGGGAGCCCAGGATTTGCTGCACCCACCGCTACAATTTTCCGCGCCTGAAGCGACTTAGCCGCCACCAAAGTGATCTCGATGGGAGGGTCACCTGGTAGGGCAGCCACTCCAACTGTAGCTCGGACCGGCCGATCTGCTTTGAAGTAGCTTTTATAGACTTCATTCATCTTGTCAATGTTGCCTATGTCTGTCAGGTAGACGTCCGATTTCACGACATGCGAGAAATCCAATCCTGCAGCTTTAAGCACGGCTTCGAGATTCTCCAATGCTTGCCGGACGTGCTCTTCGAAGCCACCTGATGGGAATTCCTTGGTCAGGTAGTGCCGACTCCCTTGCCCTGAGAGGTAGACCACATCCCCAACCTCCATGCCCATACTGAACAGATCGTCTTCAGAAACCTTCATTCCCTGAGGAACGATGCGCCTATGCGCGGCGCTCCGGCTGGCAATAAGGGTGATCTCCACCTGGGAATCTCCGGGCAAAGCCGGGACGGCGATTGTGGTGCGGGCGGGAGGGTTATGAGGGAAGTAGGTTTTGTATACTTTGTTCATCGCTTGAAAGGTTTTGATGTCAGTTAGATAGACGTTGGAATTCACCACATCAGCAAAGCTCAATCCTGCTTCTTTCAGGCTAATGGCGCAATTTTCAAGGGATTGTCGAACCTGAGCCTCAAATCCTTCAGGATGTTTCCCGGTTTGAGGATCCCGGCTTCCTTTCCCCGAGATGTATAACGTGTCCCCTGCCCAAACTGCAGAACTGAGCGGAACACTGGAGGGGCTTGCTCCTTGGAAGGGAACCGGATCACTCGTATTTGAAAAAACAAGTCGGATTACCATTGGAGGCAGAAGAACTAGGATCAATGTGAATAGTACTCCCAAGGTCACCGTCACGAGTAGATTCTGCCGTGTCATTTGTATTACCTCCGATTGTGAGGATATCTGCCGTGGATGGGACGATGTTGACCTGCAAGTCCGACTTGAGCGAATTTGCTCTCCGAACAAATAAGGCGAATGCAAGGGGCCTATGTTTTCCAGTTTCCGAGAGACTAGGTCTAGGCACTCTGTGCGGCCCGTTTGAGGACTTCGGCACAGCGGCGGGCTACGATTTGATGCTCACCGGGATGCAGCATCCAAACTCCAATTTCCAGGCGGCCTTCTTCGGTGATGCCCGGACGCGTCTCAATTCGCGGTTCTCCTTCTCGCAATTCTTTCTCAAAACTCTCTCTGCTCAACCTCAACGCTTTCGCATCCCATTTGACCGCCAAATGGGGGACCTGATTAGCTATTTCCGGAACAAACCTCTCTGTTTGCACGGTCCTGATACGATTGAGTTCATCCGCAATGTACTTTACCCGTTGTTCCCACTCTTGCCACTCAGAGCGGTGGTCGCGTTTCATATAGAGTTCCACCGCCGTCAGTAGGCCTACGATCTCTTCCTTCCCGACCTTTGCCGTTCGGGCCACCGTATCGGAATTAGGCGATCCGTTGAGCAAACCAGCCTGAATTAAATCATGCCTGCCAAGTAGCAACCCCGAGCATTGTGGACCTCTAAGTCCCTTTCCCCCGCTAAAGGCAACCAGATCGAAGCCCATTTTGATGAAGGCAGTCAAATTCTCTGCAGGTGGGACGTCCGCTGCCGCATCTATCAGAGAAGGAATCCCGGCTTTTTTTGCGATTTCCACAAACTCCTGTCGCTTGATCTGTCCCTTGGCGTCAGCTAAGTTGAGGAAGAAGAGCATGGCTGTCTTGTCGTTGACAGCCGCCTCCAATTCCTGCCGGCTCTCAATCTCGACAATCTTCACGCCGACGTTTCGGATGGCATGGTCATAACCAAAGCGATGGGATTTTTGAAAAATGACTTCATTTTTCATGCCGCTTGATTCCGGAGCGCGCCGGATTTTTTCTGAGTCCGCGCCGCAGACGCAGGCAGCAGTTGCTACTGTCAGGGCGGCTGCACACCCCGCCGTCACCATGGCAGATTCCGAACCCAGCAAAGACGAGAGGCGCTTGCCCACAGCCTGTTGAAGCTCCAAGATGGAGACGTGCTGCCGTGATGCCTCTTGCATTGCAGCAACAACCTCCTCGAGCATGGTGCAACCACTCAACATGGTGTAAGTGCCGGCCGCGTTTATCAACGGACGAACGCCCAGCTCCGCGTAAAGACCCTTTGATTTAGTTTGGGAAAGGCCTCGGGCACTAGCTGAAGAATTTGTTGCCGAAGTGTTTCTGGACGAAAAGCCCGCCAATAAGGATGCCATAGCCGTGCGTGTTACAAACCGTCTGCGGTTCCAGAGTTCGAGTTGAACATTCATTTTCTCCTCCATCATGAGCCAGCCTACGATTCTTATTCGGGTCAACATTCCAAGAGGATTGCTGTTATTACAGAATTCGGTGTGACTGCCCGCGCAGGATGACAAAAACTAAAGTTTATCCTTAATCGCTCTTGGGATCAAGAATCTCCAGGGGACGCCCGACCCGATCGACAGGGATCGGGGCGCGAAGCGTATTCACCTAAACACCCAGGACAAGCGAGGATCCCCTAGTAGGGGCGATTAAGGAAAGAGAAGATGAGGGTAGCTGCGACAGCCAGCTTTAGCACCAGTGCCCAGTTTCGGAAATTGAGTTTTAAATGATTCCACGAGTAGGCCAAAAGAAACACGAAAATAGAAACCGATCCAAACGCTAAGAGTGATTCAGTCACGCAAAGGCGGCCTCCCCAGTTGAGACCCAATCCCGGATTGATCACTGAGCCGTAGATAATCATCAGGTGGACCACATAAATGGTAAGAGACTCGCGGCCAATGACGACAGGTAAAGAAAAACGAATCCGGTAAGCTCGATCAAAGAAGAAGAGAGCCCCTGTCAGAATCAGGAGAATCCCAATCCGGAACATGTTAAGCGGAGGATTCACCCTCCAATAGTCGTGGACAGGGAAAAGGTCTAAAGAAATCAGGGAAAACAGCATTCCGATTCCTGCCAAGGCAAACCCCAGTGCAGTAGCTCCTTTCATGAACTTGACTGTTCTTTCCTGTCTTTGGCTTTGGACAAATTTGTGGGCAAAGGCGGCTCCGAACAATAAGTAAGAGGCCCACGGAAACAGGGGGAACCAGGATTTGTTTTCTGCATTGATATAAGAGACCAAGCTAAGAGGAAGAATCCGGCTGAAAGAGATACTCCAAACCCACGGCGATGCCAGGAGCATGAGAGCAGACGCCCAGAACGTGATTCGTGCCAGCGTTTTCTCTCGTCGCAATGCCACTACGAGGATTTGCAGAGAAAGGAGGCTGACGCCGATGCATTGGAGTGCATCAACCTGGAGAAAAGTAGAGATTTCCTGAGGCGAACTATCATAAAGCGTTTTGCGGAGGGAAAAGAAAGGAAGATGCAGCGCATACCCTATCAGGATTAGACCCAAGAAGCGAATCAGGCGTCTACGGAGCTGGGGAGACCAGGAAAGATAATGCTCCCAGTTCTTATAAGTTGCGACCCCAAAGGCCAGCCCGGAAGCAAACAGAAATGCAGGACCCACGAAACCATGAAAAAAACCGTGCAGACTGTAAAACTCGGTGTGCTTGATGGAGTCTGCCAGGAAGGCATCGCAGGCGTGTCCCTCCAGCATGAAAACCACAGCGCCAAACCGGAGCAGATCGATGAAAAGGAACCGCTGATCCCTGGATGGCATCATGTTGCGCAAGCCCATTCATCCCTTCTGGCCGTCTGCGCTCCTGTACCTCAAAACCAGAAGTACTCGGTCATGCAAAACACGGCAAGAAGATGGTTTTAAGCAATACTAACACGAGGGGAATTGAAACTAGAAAAAAATTGGGGGATTTCAGCTAATTCGTGAGAGACCACAAGCAGGAGCTGTTGAGAAATCTCAACAAATCCTAAAGTGCAATTATGACTGGGTCTGACCAGGACAATAGGGCTCACTACCGCGTTAAATCCCCCGCTGTTGTCCGTAATCCCCAGGCTGGTCGATTCTTAGTGCGCTACAGAAAGAAATAAGTCGTATTGAAATCTCCTATTCTCAATTAAATAGGCTGTCTGATACAGTTGGCAGTGAGTTTAATTCTGATGGCCTCTAGATTGCCTCCAGACGTTGTGATGAAGATGACCTGGAGACTCTATATATTTGGGTCTGTTCTTGTTCATTCCCATTAAGAATCTGCAGCCACTCCTCCGTTGCCGCCTTCAAGCGCGGGTCAGATTAGAGATACCATTAATTGCTTTGCTATTGGTTGGAGCGACCTCTCCTTGGATGACAGCCGAAGAGGAGCCCAACAGCCAGTGTTACCAGTGCCACGACGATGAGACGCTGAAGGATGAAAGCGGTCGTAGTCTATTCGTGAACAAAGGAGCTTTTGAAAATTCGATCCATAGTAAGTCAGGATTTACATGTGTGAGTTGCCATATCGACTTGGAAAAGGTCAAGGATTTTCCTCATGCCACGAAGCTTAAGAAGGTGGATTGCGGGTCGTGTCATGTTGATGCTCAAAAGATGTTCAAACAGAGTATCCATGCCGAGGCCAAACAGGCTCCCCAGATCAAGGAAGTAACCTGTCAATCCTGTCACGGCAAGCACGATATCCTCGAAAAGAGCGATGTCAATTCGAAAATAAATCCTTTGAATGTGGCACAAACCTGTGGAAATTGTCACTTCACGAAAGTCAAAGGAGAGAAAAGTCAAGCCTTCGTGAAAGGGTACCTGGAGAGTGTGCACGCCCTAGCAGTGACCAGGAGCGGCTTGGCCAACAGTGCCACTTGCCAGAATTGCCATGGTTCTCATGAAGTCAGAGCCCCCGCTGATCCGAGATCCCCAGTCGCGCGCCGCCAGGTTCCCTACACATGTGGAAGTTGTCATTCCGGAATACTCAGGGACTACCTCGAAGGAGTTCACGGACGAGCTTTCACCCAGAATATCTCAGACGTTCCCGTGTGCACTGACTGCCATGGGGAGCATGAAATTCACTCCCCGCGTGACAAGCGTTCTGCAGTGTACTCAACTCATGTTGCCCTGACCTGTGCCAAGTGCCATGACAACGAGCAGCTCATTGAAAAGTATGGACTCCCAAAGGGTCGTCTGAGGACATTCCGGGGGACCTTTCATGGTCTGGCTTCAGCATACGGGGAATCCAAGGTCGCTAACTGCTCCAGTTGCCATGGATTCCACAATATTCGGCCGTCTAGTGATTCCAAGTCACCCATCTACCCAGCCAACTTGCCACAGACCTGCGGCAGGTGCCACGGAGGAGCAAGTGTCAAACTGGCTGCAGTTAGAATTCACGTGCTTGACCCAAAGGCGACTAACTACACCGCTTACGTAATTCAAAAATTTTATGTCGTCCTGATTGTAATTATCCTTGGCAGTTTTCTGATTTATATTCTCGGAGACCTGAAAAAGAGGATGCAATTTACGAGAACCGAATAGGAAACTCATGAAATTATGGGCTAGTAATAACGAAGAGGATTTGTGCAAAGAGGGGAATATCGATCCACGACAGATCGTAAGTGACGACGAGGTCTTCATTCGCATGACCCTGGCAGAACGTCTCCAGCACGTAACACTGATTACATGCTTCCTCGTGCTGGTTTTAACTGGGCTACCCCTCCTTTTTGATCCAACTGTTTGGCTGCAACGCATGTTTTTCTTCGAAGGGAGCTTTAACTTGCGCGGGATCATACATCGGACTGCTGGAGTCGGATTGATCCTACTCTCCCTTTTCCACATCGGGTATATGACCTCGACCCGAAGAGGTCGTGCGAACCTGTTAGCCTTGATACCCAAGCTGAAAGACATCACTGACGCGTTCGAATCCTTCAATTACAACCTCGGCCTGACGACCTGGCTCCACCGCAAGGGGGTGCTCAGGGCATTCTTTCAGGCGCACCCCTATTGGTTGTTTCAGAAACCTCCAAAATACGGGCGGTACAACTTTATTGAGAAGTTCGAATATCTGGCTCTTCTGTGGGGGACCCTGGTCATGATTGTCACCGGTTTCTTCCTTTGGGCCAACAATCTGACGTTCCGAATCTTTCCGGTCTGGGTTTTTGACATTTTCAGGATTGTCCACAGCTATGAAGCCATCTTGGCCTTCCTTTCGATCATTATCTGGCACCTTTACAATGTCCACCTCAACCCTGAAGTCTTTCCCATGAGTCGGATCTGGATCGATGGCAAAATTACAGGCCATGAGCTCCGCACCTTGCACGCTTTGGAGTATGAAGAATTGGTGAAGAAGCGACACAATGAAAGTCGTCTATGATGACCGATCGACAGAAGGGGGCTACTGGTATGCCGCTACACGGCAGGAAAGAGGGTGATCGCCTTCGAATCGTTTCCATCTCCAGCTCTCGAGGCATTCGCAGGCAACTGGCCCAGATGGGTATTCAAGTGGGAGACATGGTGCAGGTCAAGCGCTGTGTTCCTTTCGGGGGACCCATGCTCATAGAAACTCGCGGCACCTCGATTGCGTTGAGCAAGGAATACTCTGAGAGGATCAAGGTGGAGCCAGTGGAATGAAAATCGCGCTTGTGGGGCAGCCGAATTCAGGGAAAAGCACTCTTTTCAACAGCGTGGCAGGCTATCGGTCAATGACTGCCAACTTCCCCGGTGCGACTGTCCATTATACCCGCAGCCAAGTATTCCTGAACGGGACTGTCGCAGAGCTAATAGACTTACCTGGGACTTATTCCCTGACAACCTGCAATCCGGCCGAAGCAGCCACACGAGACTTTCTTTACAATGAGGAGATCGATGTGGTTATCAACGTCATCGATACCTCGGTCATGTGTCGCAGCCTAGAGTTGACACTTCAGCTGATAAACCTGGGACTACCCCTACTCGTGTGCCTGAACATGATGGATGAAGCTCACCGCAAAGGGATCCGGATTGATCCTGATAGACTCTCACTTCTTTTGGGTGTTCCAGTGGCGATGACTATCGCGGCTGAAGGCGTGGGAATTTACGAGTTATTTCAAAGAGTCCTGCACCTGGAAAAGAGCCCACTTGATGGTCATCGGGGAATTTCTTTTCAGAAGGATACCGAGGAGGTCATCAGTACTCTAGCGGCTAAGATCCAGGAATTCGAGTCCCTTCCTGACCGCATTTCATCTCGTCATTTGGCCATCAAACTCTTGGAGGGAGAGGGTTCCTGCTTGAACCTCAAGGCGGAGGAAGATCAAAGGCTCATAGAAGGAGCCCGGCGAAAGCTGAGCGAGTGCCGTGGCAAGCCAGCTGATGAAGTCATCCACTCGGAACGGCACGCGCTTTCCATGAGGGTCTTCGAGCAAGTAGCCACCGTGAGTACCCCCCCCCTGGATTTCCGGGAGCGCTTAGATGGCGTCCTGACCCACAAGGTGTGGGGCTATGTTGTCCTGCTCTCCCTGCTGGCGGGATTCTTCGGTCTGGTCTATGGAGTCGGAGCCCTCATTGAGCCTCTTCTTCTGGGTGTTTTCGAGAGATCCATCATTCACTTGGGGGAACACTTTTCCGGCTTTACCTTCTATTGTCTTCGTGGGATCCTGCAAGGTTTGTCGGGGGGAATGGCAATTGTGCTCCCCTACTTGGTTCCATTCCTCATCGGG
>DATKMG010000814.1:0-15899 GCA_035541995.1 Terriglobia bacterium | reverse complement strand
AGTTATAGCCAACATTGCAGCCATCACACCGAGCACACCCAGAGACACCGCTGCCACTCGTGACGGGAACAGGCTTGCGTCCATCACCTTGTACCTGGTTTGGATGTAAACAGGCAACCCTTCATCCAAGTCCCTGAGTCTAGTCCTCATGGCTGCCGCCAGTTGCAGCGAATCGCGGTCTGAGCGCACCACCAGATAGGTCTGGCTCGACGGTGACTGGAGGATTGGGAAGAACATGACCGACTGCGGATCTTCAGTGAGGCTGTTATATTTTCCGTCTTCTACAACGCCCACTACCTCGACGCGGGCTCCATCGGGCATCTTAAAGTACCTGCCCGTGGCGTTTGTTACGGTACCAAAGATTTTGCGCGCAAACTCCAGATTTACCACAGCAACGCGTGGCGAGTTCTTGTCGTCATGCCATGTGAAGTCTCTGCCCTGCAACAGTGCCGTGCCTGCTGCCTTGAAGTATTCGGGAGATATGTTGTACAGGATAGCATCAGCAGCAGCATTCGATGGCGTCAAATCTGTCGTTTCGCCAGCAAAGATTTTCGATTGGTAGCCCGTGACATCACTTAGCGGTATCCCATCGGCTGATCCTACAGACTCTGCACCTGGAATTGTTTTCATCGCACCAATCATACGTTTTTGCATGGCAATCACCTGGCCGCCGCTATAACCCGCCATATACAAGTCGGTTTCCGCCAGCATCGTGTTCTGTGGGTCAAAACCGAAATTGCTGTCTAGCGAGCGCATGAGTCCACGTATTGCAACCATCGAAGAAGTGACCAGAAGGGCACAGATCGCAATTTGCAGGACCAGCAGCAGGTCTCGGGCCGTCATCCTCCGCCCCGCCCTGTCCGTTTGCCCCGCTTTGATGAGTTCGTACGGGTTCGTGTGAAGCACCTGTCTCACCGGGACAGAGCCAAACAAAAATCCACTCGCTATCGTCAACAGCAGCGCGACTCCATAAACATGAGCGTCCGGATTCACGAGGACCCCGGCAGGATATCTAGGAAGTGGATTCCACGTGCTCAGCCAGCTCATGAACAGGACACTTCCCCATAGTCCGGCAGCGCCGCCCATCAGTGAAATCAGCAGGGCTTCGGTAAAGAGTTGCCGCAGAATACGGATACGACCCGCACCAAGCGCGAACCGCAGGGCAACTTCCCGCGAACGGTCAGCGGCGCGCGCGGCAAACAGGCTGCCCAAATTGGCACACGCGGCCAACAGGATTAGCCCTGCCAGGAGCGCCAATCCCATGAGGAATGCCTGTGCCGGGCGGCCAAGGGAGTCGCCAAAGAGACTTGGACGAGCCAAGGTAAAGGTCATTTTGCCATCGTCCTTGGGATAGGCCTTTTCCAGATAAGAGCCAATCGAGTTTAAATCAGCAACCGCCTGTTCCGGAGTGACTCCGGCCTTCAGATGTCCGATCGTCTGATCAACCCAACGGTTTCCGCGCGCGTTCAGCTCATCCGTCCCTCCCTCGTCGTGGTTAACTATCGGCACAAAGAAAGCGGGATGGAAAGGCAGGAAAGTCCCGTGGAAACCGGGTGGCGTTACACCGATGATGGTAAAAGGATGCTTGTTGAGCTTGACGATTCGGCCCACCACGCCCCGATCATCCTGAAAATGGCTGTGCCAATACGCATGGGTGAGCACGATATAAGGAGCGCTATTGGGGCCTTGCTCATCGGACGGGTGAATGAGCCGGCCAAGATATGGCTGAATGCTCAAGGCGTCGAAGTAGTTCCCGCTGACTTCATAGAACCAGACGCGGGCTGGATTTTTGCCTGTGTCCATTCCTGCCTGAGCAAAGGCGAAAGCTGCCAGACTCTCAAAAGTGCGGTTGCGATCGCGCAGATCGAGATAGTCGGGAAACGATTGCGACGGGTTACGATCACTCCCGCGCTCGAGAAGGTAGAGGTTCTCCGGCTGCGGCACATTCAGCGGGCGCAAAATCAAAGCATTCAATACGCCAAAAACCAAGGCGTTCGCGCCGATGGCTAATGCCAGCGTCAAAACGGCGACGATCGTGAATCCGGGAGATTTGCGCAGCAGGCGCAAGGCGAAGCGCAGGTCCTGGATGAGAGTCTCGACGAAATTGCCGCCCAACGCTTCGCGAGATTCCTCTTTGAACCGCTCCTGGCCTCCGAACTCCAGGCGTGCACGACGTTCCGCTTGGGCACGGTCTAGACCCGAACGTTCCAAATCATCGGCCCGATGCTGGATGTGCGAGCGAAGCTCCTCCTCGATCTCACTCTCGGTCTGGGACCGATGCAGGAACCTGTCAGCAAGGGAACGAAAGTAGGCTGGGGATGTCATATTTCCTCAGGACGGGTGGCAAGCGCAGAAGCAATGGCTGCGGCAAGACGGTTCCACCCATCCGTTTCCTCGCGCAGACGCTTGCGGCCAGCGCTGGTCAGCTCATAGAACTTGGCACGGCGATTGTTCTCTGACGTGCCCCAGCTTGCCTTCAGAAGGCCCTGGCGCATCAGACGAAACAAGGCGGGATAGAGCGCTCCCTGCTCGATGAGCAGCGCTTGCCCGGAGATCTGCCCGATACGCAAAAGAACTCCGTAGCCGTGAAGAGGGCCGAGAGAGACCGCTTTCAGAATTAAGAGATCGAGCGTCCCGGGAAGCAGCTGGGCCTGGTCATTCATGTGTCCTCCTAAGCTTTTTAGGAGTATAACGGCTCACTCCTAAGCTGTCAAGGAGAAAACGTACGAACCCTCCGCAAGGATCAGAGGTCATACCGGAATCGAAAGAATGCCGGTTCAGAAACCCCCGGCATGAATGTTCAGCACGAATCCCTACCGCGTGGGGAGATCGCCTTTGGCATAGGGACCAGGACCGAGCCATTGTCCGTGGGGTCGTTGACGCTGGGGTAGATATGAGGGCAAGTCTTCGGTCTGACTCCACGCCATCGTTCCTCAAAAGCAGTGCAGCCGCTTACGCCATGGCGGGCACGGGCTGAACCAAGCTCTGCTGAGCGAGGGCCCCGGTTGTGAGCTTCCTCTCCTTTCGCTCGAATTCCGGAACAAAAGTAAGGACAGCCAGGCTCAGCTAGGGGTTTCCTTCCCGAACCATGATCCTGCGGCTGACAAACTCTTCGAGGATCCCCGACGCGAGAATCTTGAGGACCTTTATCTTGCCGACTACGAGGAGGCTCCCGATGCGCCCCTTCGGTGAGTATCCAGCGACCCTCAGCAGGCCGAGGTTTCCCTGGATGGCATACGTACGGGCGGAGTTCCTCAAAATCTGGGCACATCGAGTCCCTCATATTTCAGCGATGATGATTGGCGGATTTACAGTGGTGATAGTTTGGATGTCATATCACTTTGGGAGATCTAAACGAATTCCTGGAAGAGGAGGGGTTGCGCAGCATCTTTTACGCTTACCCCATCTTACTGTTCTGGTTGCCGCTGACCGGAATGATGAATCTGCTTCTGGTCAGTTTGAGCATGTTTTTCGTTTGCCTGGACAGTCAATATGGGATGATTCGAGTGCTCATGCAGAAAATCCTGGATAGTTATTCGCTTGCAGGGCTTTTGCTAATTTCCCTTGTCACGCCAATCCTCCTGGTATCCCTGCATATCTCTATATCAGCGAGCGCGACATATCCGAATGAAACTGGTCAACTGCTTCGACCCCCTCACCCCTTCCCTCTCCTCCAACACCTTCTGAGCGTTGGGCATTATGCATGACTTTCCAATTAGGATCTGAGCGGCAGGATTCAAGCAGGGGAAATTCATGGGAGGTAGAAGGGTTTTGACTAAGGGCCGTTTAATCCGTAAACATCAACCTTACCGTCGTAAGTGGGTACATACACCCTGCCACCGGATACAACAGGGACGTTGAACTTGTTGTACGTGTACGGTGCACTCTGCCAGAGGTGTTGGATGGCCCCGGAACCATCTCCGAAAGTCCCAAAATTCGACGCGTCATAGGCGTAGAGAAGTCCTTGGCTGATCATCCTGTTGGCGTCCTGGAGCGGCACGCAGGCCCAGAGGATAGCTGTGTTCGGGGTATTGCCGTTGGCCGAAAGGCTCAACATTCCTCCAGGCATCCCGCCCGGTGGAACAGGCGATTCCGGCGAAGCGGTCTCGGCGCTGCAGGCCAGGTATTTGGCCCGCCCGGAATTGTCGATGGACCAGGCCCGCAGGTTACCATTTTCGCCCCAGCAATACAGCACCACCCCGTGATTTGGCGTTTGGAAGACTACTGGCGTCGAATGTTCGTGGTGGGTCCGATTCGCCGACAGGAAATTCAGATCCGTGAATTTCTGGGGGGCTGCGCTGATGCCGTTGCCTGGATAGTATGTGAACCAAATTGGGGGCGCTTTGAGTTTCCCGTAATTATTCGCAGGATTAGTAAAATCCTGGGGCATGGTCTTGCCCAGATTGTTGACGTCGAGCACGTACAGAATCCCGTCTTTTCCCGCGCCGGCCAGTATTCCCAGTGAGGGAATCACGACCACACCACCCGAGCCGAGATCCATGTCGTCCCAGCCGCCGCCGATATCGGTAGTAATGTGTGTGCCGGCCTGATCGCCACCGGCGCGGCCGGAATCGGAGAAGGGCGACCACCAGTCGGCCACTTCGATGCTTCCCGGTTGGCCCCCGGATGGCGGAGTGTAGCGGAGTTTTATGAAACACTCACCAAACTCCGTGATGCCGTCGAACGAGCCATTACCGGTCAGAGCGTAGATATTTCCCTCTGCGTCGGCGGCTGGCCCTTGGCCGGCCATCCATATCCCTCCACCCGAGTACCTCGACGCTGCTGACCATGCCGCGGTGACTTTGTTGGATTCGACGTCGCAGGCGACCACCCAACCACGCGAAGTAGCGCTAGTTTCAAGGATGGTTCCACTGGGCACAAAAATGGTCTTGCGCCCCTGGACGTTGGTTAAGAGCAGTGCGGCTCTCTGCTTTCTTGCGGACCCTTTGAAGGTCTGGACGGGCAAGCCGTGGCCGGGATTGTAGGACGCGTTCTGCAGGCTCAGCGGGGGTTTTGCATGCGAGCCATCAGAGAGCTTCAACGCGTGCAAGCTGTGCACCCCCTTGGCCACACTGCCGTCCGGGCTCGACCAGGCAACGCAATACAGCGTCATCGTATCTGGATCCACCACCGGAGTGCTCAGAATCCCCCAGTGATCATTGATCAGCCAACCATCGATTGCTTTGGACCCTGGAATTGGATTACCCAGCCGCTGCACCCAGAGCAATGTGCCGTCGCGAGCGTCGTACACCCAAACGGTATTAGCCATAGAACAGAGAATCACGATGTCATGTGTTGAGCCGTCCCCCATCATGACATTCGGAACGATCAGGGGCTGGGCTTCGCACCCTCGGTCGTCGTCGGAGATTTCGAGGCTGAAAAGTTTCCTCATGCCTTTTTGCCGAACGCTTGCGGGCGTGAGCGTCACCTCATTAGGGTTTACTCCCGAACGCAGGTTGTCGAAGGAACGCGTCAGGACCGGCACCACGCCTCCCGGGTGATTGGCGCGGGCGTCAATCTCCATCGAAGAGCGTAACGGGCCAGTGTTCCTTGGAACCATGGTCAGATGGCTTGTCGGCCGATCGACATTGGACGGTTGATCCATCTGCATGTCACCATGTTCATCAAGGTTGGTCGGCTTGCCCGCGATTTGTCCCCACAGCGGCTTGGTGGCCAGAGTCCCGGCCGCAATTAGGAACTTGCGTCGTCGCATAACTTCCTCCTACAGATGTTGGGTGCCTGTATACGTCACAGCTAGCTTAATAGGCTTTGAAACATTTGCCGAGGTCACCTGTATCGTGTGCCAGCCCCGCTTATGAGTGTGTCCCTTGCCATGCTCCAGCGGCAATTCCGCGCCTCCGGGATCGAGCACGGAGAACACCAGGGCGGCTGCGTCCAGCTCCGGAACCAGCTCGATCGGATGGTCTGCGTCGCACCATACCCGTCCGATCCTCACGGTCTCGCCGCTAACCGCCGGTCCGATGTCCAGGTCGTCCGCTCCTTCAAAAACCTGGGTTGTTGAATGCCGGACAACCGGGTTAGGCTTTTCGAGGCCAGCACGGCTATAGCAAACATAGCCAAGCCCGTTGTCGTTTGGCGGAATTCCGATTGTGGCATACCCTTGCCAATCAGTCCATACATCTCCGGCATGTCCGGAATAGTCGTGCAAATGGACATTCGCACCAAATCCTGTCGCGACAGTGACCGTCTTCCATCCGTTCCATGGGTCGTTGTTCAGTCCCACGAGCAGATTGGGCGGGCCGGTTCTTTCGTAAACGACGAACTGAAATTCCTTGTGACGGAAGATGGTCGCTCCATTCGCCAGGTTCTCGTGAATCCAGACCAGATTGTCGATCAGACGCATGAGTCCATAGCAGCCTCTGTCGGTCGAGCGGTCCTTGTAATAGACACACGGGTAGCCTTCCGAAGTGAGCAAGTACGCGTAACCCAGCATCTTGTTGAACATCACCGGGGAATTCAGGTCCGTATCATGGTTCTCTAGAAAGGTCACCGCGTGTATGGCATCGCGCCCGGCAAAGCCTGCGTGGTCGAGTTGGCTCATGTCCCAACGGCTGCTGTTGTTGCACATCGCCTGCAGCATAAACCGGAGGCCAAAGTCAAAGGTGCAGGCTCGTCCGTTCATCCCGGAATTCCAGACCCACCAGTTGAGCGTGTCCGGGTTGCCGTCAAAGTACTCGCCCACCGCGAATTTGTTTGCCATCGCCTTGTTTGAAAGCAGATGAGATACGAACTGCACCGCCTGTCCCTTTGTGTCGTCGATGCGGTAACCTTGCGCGTCGACTGCGCGGGTTTGCCAATCGATGGCGTCGATCAGCCCGTTCATGACATACCCTTTCGGCCGTGCATTGATCGGAGCCAGTTCATCGCCGAAGGCAAAGTCGTCAGAGACAGGCCCGGCGATCGGGTCGCGAGGTACGTTGGGGACAAAACAGGTCCTGTGCTTGGGAAAGCGTCCCACTCCCACCTTGCCGTCCGCGCCCGGGTATCGATAGTTAAAGTTGTTGCCTCCGTCACGCTGATGGGAAACGATGTCCAGGTAAACATCGAGACCATTTGCCCGCATGATCGCGGCACATCGCTGCAATCGTTCGCGGTTTCCAAATCGCGTGGGGACAGAGAAAAACTGGTTCTTGTTCCCCAGGTCATAGTCGTCGAAAACGCCATACCCGTCTGCGCCGGGAAAAGCGCCGGCGTTGGTTTTCAAGGCGGGTGGCAGCAGAACCGCTGTGTATCCAGCCCGACGGATTGCCGCCCCTTGAGATGCCAGATGATCCCACCACCAGGGTGTGCGTCGGTTCCCGTCATAGGGTGATGGAACACTGTGTCCATTCTGGAATTTGAAAGTGCTTTGAAGAATAACGCCCATATTTTAACCCCAGCGCCCGACATAGCGGGCTATTACGTTTCCCTTCGATCACGACAGCTGCCGCCTCAGCTAGATAAATTCAGCAACTTCATCGCCCGTACTCCAAGGTAAGGGATCGTCAGTCATCAGCATCCTTACCCGGTCCACCCACCTGCTGAGATGGCGTTGCAATTTTGCTTGAGGCCATCTATTAAATAGGTAGTCTGGATGCTTGTCAACCTCTGATTACTTTTCTCTTTTATGAAAATGCGTGTTTTGAGGGTGGACGCCGCGCTCCGTCGCGGCGGCCCCGGGGGTAAACTGATCTCCGAGCTGCGATCCTCCTTTGGCCGATGACGTCGCCAGGGCGGGTGATGGCGGTCACACGGGCGCCTCCCACCTTGACGTTTTCATGTTCCGTGGTGCTCCTGGAAGGGGCATGAGAGGCATTTATGAAAATGCAAGCATCAAGGTGGACGCCGCGCTCCGTCGCGGCGGCCCCGGGGGTAAACTGATCGCCGCTCGGAGATCGGCTCCCACGCTTATCCCAAGACCGTCATTTTCATCCACGGTGGCGAGCTTGAGAAGGTCATTCGACACTCCTCTCAAATTGATGAAGTGCTTTCTGAATTGGAGTCTTGAAGCAGGTCAGTCATAGATATGAGAGGGTCTGCATACTGGGATATCTACAACCTGCAAAGAAGTGACAGCATCGTTGGAGGCATGACGAAAGGTTCCAGGCAGATTACTTTGAGTAGTTCAACCGGCATATCCGTCGGTGACATCCTCCTCATTGACCAACTGAATGATCCTCAATTGGTAGACCCTGTCGGTTACGAAGGACTCTGCACCTACTGCGGGCGGGCCAATGGGAGTCGGGCTCGTGGCCAATATGCAGAAGTGACCGCCACGAACGGCAATACCGTCTCGCAGACATGGCTCCAAGCACCATGTCTGCGGCACCCAGCAGTCTAAACGACCGGGGCGATGGTTCCCAATCAGATTCGTCGAGATGCCAATGGCGATACCCAGCAAACGTGCAATCATGTGATCCTCCTAAGAGGTATAATCACCACACCTCCGACAGATTTGGAATTGTGTCCGGATGCCCCGCACAATGAGGCCCTATTCCTGATCGCGAGGAACTGAGATGAAGAAAACGAAGCTAAAGCTTGCCGAAGTATTAGAGCGATTAGAAGAACACTACGGAGTACAGGAAGCGGTTGGCCCCATCGATCCGTATGAGATGATCCTGTTTATGAATTGTGGGTATCCGGCGACGGATGTATCGTGCCTAAAGGGATACGAGGCGCTAAAGCTCAACGTGGGCACGGAGCCGGAAAGGATCCTGGCAGCGTCGAAGCCGAAGTTGGCGAAATTGATGCGGCACGGAGGGATTATCCCGGAACTCCGAGCGGAGCGCTTGAAGATCATTGCCAGGATGTTGAATAACGAATTCGGTGGGGATTTGAGAGGGGCACTGGAGAAACTGCTGCAAGGAACAGAGGACTCGCCTGGTAAGAGGATTCAGGATGTTAAGAAAGTACTGAAGCAATTCCCTGTAATTGGCGAGCCCGGCGCGGATAAGATTTTGCTATTCGGGAGGATGGCCCCGGTGGTTGCGGTGCCTTCGGCGTTCGTGTGCGTGCCGCAACGGATATTGTGTGGCAAAGAACATAAGAACTATGTCAAGGGTTACCAGGCTGGACAGGAGGCGATGGGAGCTGAACTGCCGGCAACGCTGGAGGCGAGGCAAAGAACCTACCTTCTGCTAAAGCGGCACGGTCAGGAAATTTGCAGGCGGACCAAGCCAAAATGCGATATCTGTCCTGTGAGTGAAGTCTGTGTTTATTATCGGGAGCGGTACAGCAAATAGCGAAGACCGCTCCTCCTTTCTTATAGCCTATTGGGGAACCGCTGCACAGCACTTGGAATCAAAGGGGATCCCAGCCAGAGACTGTTGCAGGAGGACTTAGAGAGGAAGGTTAGGGACCCACGTTACTCTTCCAAACCAGATCAATTTTGAATAGTCGCTTAGTCAGGTATACGCGACAACTCGGATGCTGGTGTCTGTTCATCCAGTTTGCCGGTGATCGCCGCTACTACCGAAATTCGCAGAATATTGTGGCATCCCATTCCGCCACCCCTGCCGGGGTGGAGATTTTAGGGGGACGAGATTCCAGAGGTGACGCGAAAAGCGCGTCACCTCTGCCTACTTTCCATTATCCCTTCGGGACAAAGAGTTGTCACTATATTCTGCGACTCTTAATAGACAGCGCTGCACTAGGTTTTGAGGAACGCTTGCGCCTGCTCCCAATTCATGTCACGATTCTGGCAAGAAACCATGAGGAATCTGCTGTGGATTCTCGTCGTAGCGATGTGGCTGGGGTTTCCGGCTGCTGCTAACTATCGATGGCCAACGCTGGCGGAAACGCTGGCCGAGAACCATGTTCCCGCCACCGGGCTTGCGCCTGCCGTACTCAACCAGCAGATCACCAGCTTCTCTACCCTTAACGATGCGTCTCAATTTGTGGTCGCATATTACGTCTATCAGGACTCCAACGCCCTGGCACTCCCGTTGTGGGTCCGCTTCTTTGACAAAAAATCAAAGACCTGGACCAGCCGGCAGTTTGATAAGGTAGAGACCAATGTCCTTGCCGACTTAAACGCCGGTTGCCTTGGGTCAGTGACAGCGCTGAAGTCGATTGCAGGATTTCTGATACTCGATACCCATCTGTCGCCGTCTGCGTCCTGTACCATCGTGCTGACCCCGAAGCTCGAGGTCAAACGCACCCTCTATGGATGGGTCGTTGCCAACAGCCCTGCTGGACTCGCACTCATCGAACATAGCGAGATTCATTTCGCTCCCACGCACCCGCTCGAACTCTCGGTATACGATCTCATCAAAAATGCAGTAGTTCAGATATATCCTCCAAAGAATACATGGATCCGCGATGAGTACAAGCGCATTCTGGGGCTGAATTTGTCAATGGACTGGTGCCGCGACAACAATTCCCATTGTGATCCGGAACTCTTCGACGCCAATCTGACGGGAGAACCCGTCATCAACGACGAGACCAAGAGCCTGGCCTTCGAAGCGCTCTTTCAGCCCAGGGGCTACGGTCCTAAAGCGGAACATTCCGCAGGGGAACGCCGCGTTGTCTATGTCTATCGCCACCAGGGAGAGGATTGGGAGTTCCGTGAGATTCTGCGGGAAGACTTCGCGATGACTTTGCAGCAGGCCGTTAGCGCCGAAAACCTGACCCAGCTCTTCCGTGCTCAGCGCGGGAAGTCAGGTTACTCAAGAGAGTGACCCATGACCCATTTAGGTCACCACGGAGGATGAAAATGGTAGGGCGCGGTGGCCCCACCGCGCCGCTTTTCAGAGGTGAGGACGGCTGGGGCCAGCCGTCCCTTCCAAAAACTCATTTTCATAATTAGGAGTGCCGTATCCCGTGGAATTCGAAAATGGGCGAAACACTCCGTAGAAGATTGCGTACCTACGAAGGGGGAAGTTTGTCTGGACACTCTCCCACAAGCTATTTCGAGGAGATCCAAAAGGAGGAAGTATGGTAGGAAATGGAAGGAAAGCGGTGCTTGCCGCGTGCAAAGTAATGCTTGTGGCCTCGGGTTTCATGGCCCTGGAGTGCAGCGCCCGTGCAGCCGAGGAATTTCATGTTCCGATCGAATATTACAAGCTTCCGAATGGTCTTCGCGTAGTGCTCTCGCCGGACCATACCGCACCCACCGTCTGCACTGGAGTGTACTACCGGATCGGTTTCCGGATCGAGCCGCGGGACCGAACGGGTTTTGCCCATCTGTTCGAACACATGATGTTTCAAGGTTCGAAAAATCTTGGAAAGATGGAATTCGTGAAACTGGTGCAGGAGAACGGTGGAATTCTAAACGGTTCCACCCGATTTGATTTCACCAACTATTTCGAAGTAATGCCCGCCAACAAACTGGAAACGGTGCTGTGGGCCGAGGCAGACCGGATGAGCAGTTTGGCTGTGACGGAAGAAAATCTGAAGAACCAGCAGGGCGTGGTTGGAAATGAAGTGAAGGTCAGTGTTCTGAACCAACCGTACGGCGGCTTCCCCTGGATCGACCTGCCTATGGCTGCCAATTCGAATTGGTATAACGCCCACAATTTCTATGGCGACTTGACCGACATCGAGGCCGCAAAACTCGATGAAGTGAAGAAATTCTTTGGGACCTACTACGCGCCGAATAACGCGGTGCTGGCAATTGTGGGAGATTTCGACGTTGCAGAAGCAAAGAAGCTGGTGGAAAAATACTTTGCGGGAATCAAGCCGTCGCAGGTCCCGGCCCAGCCGGACCTGACGGAACCGCGCCAGGAAAAAGAGAAACGGGTGAACAAGACAGATAAACTCGCGCCGCGTCCGGCGATTGCGGTGGGATACCACATGCCGGAGCGTAACACCCCTGAGTATTATGCAATGGGCTTGATTGTACAGATGCTAATCCAGGGAGACGATGCGCTATTCCGACAGGAACTCGTAAAGAAACGAGGGCTCACCGGCAGCGTGGCGGGTGGAATCAACCTGCTGGGGAATATGTTCAACTACCAAGGGCCGATGTTGTTCAGCGCCGAGCTGGAGTATGACTCCACGACCAAGCCGCAGACCGTTCTGGAAGCGATGGATACGGTGATCGAGCCTTTAAGGAACAAACCAGTCGATCAAAAGGCGGTGGATCACGCACTGGTGAAGCTGCGTTCCGACCTTTATGACACCATGGGAGAGTTCGGTGGATTTGGGCTGATGGATTTATTGGCTAGTTATGCGTTGTTTGACGACAATCCTTCAAAGGTGAATTCGCTGGTGGGAGAATTCCGCAAGGTGACCCCTGAATTGATCCAAGCAACGGCTAAAGAATATTTGCGCCCCGAAAATCGGACCATCGTGTTTCTGGAACCCGGACAGAAAGAACCTGCCGCAAAGCCGGCCAAGAACCAGTAATAAAGGAGAATTGAGATGAAGATGAGAATTCCAGGAAACAATACGAGCATGCTGGTTCTGGCAGGCGTTTTGATGGTGACGAACCCCGTGCTTGCGCAGAAACAGTCGCCGCCGGAGGGATCGGCCCCGAAGGCCTTCACAGTTCCGGCCAGTGAGTCATACACACTGCCAAACGGTATGAAAGTGACGTTGGTACCCTACGGCGTCATCCCCAAGGCAGCCATCAACGTTTCGGTAGATGCGGGCCAATTGAACGAGGGGAAAGGGTACACGGGTGTGGCCGGTCTGACCGCAGACCTTTTCAAGGAAGGCACTGCCACACTGAACTCCAACCAGCTGGCCGTGGAGACAGCACGAATGGGAAGTACTCTTTCAGTAAGTGCGGATGCAGATCAAAGCGAATTCTCCATGGATGTGTTGCAGGAATTTGCTCCGGCTGCGGTGCGCTTGCTGGGGGATGTCTTGCAGCATCCAAGGTTTCCCGAATCGGAACTGGCACGGTTGAAGAATGATATGTTGCGCAATATTGCGCTGCAAACGTCTCAGCCCCAGACCATTGCCGAGATGCGTTTCCGCAAGATTCTCTACGGAGAGCATCCGTATGGAACAATCCTGCCGACCGAAGACGACGTGAAGAAATTGACCCTGCAGGACGTAAAGGATTACTACAGCAAGAACTTCGGGGCGCAGCGATCCCACCTTTACGTGGCCGGGAAATTTGATTCGGCGGCAGTCAAGAAAGCAATCGCGGAGAGTTTTAGTGGATGGAGCAAAGGACCTGCGCGGGTTGACAACCCTCCGCAACCACAGGCAAAGAAGGTATTGGATTTGACGGATCGGCCGGGCGCACCCCAATCGACACTGATCATGGGGCTGCCGGTCGTGAGTCCGACCAGTCCGGATGCGGTTCCACTTCGGGTAGCCAATGCCTTGCTGGGCGGGTCGTTCAACTCGCGCATTACGGCCAACATTCGCGAGCAAAAGGGATATACTTATTCGCCATACAGCGAAATCTCCCGGCGCTATCATGACGCCTATTGGGCGCAGCATGCAGACGTAACCACGCAGTTTACGGGTCCTTCCATAAAGGAAATCTTCGGCGAGATCGATCGCCTTCAGAAGGAGGCGCCGACGCAGGCTGAACTCAAGGGCATTCAAAGCTATCTATCGGGAGTGTTTGTGATCCAGAATTCCAACCGGAATGCCTTGATCGCCCAACTCCGGTATGTGGATTTTCAGGGATTGGGCACGGATTATTTGAAGACCTACGTTCAGAAAGTGAATGCAGTGACGCCTGCGGACGTGCAGAAATCTACCAGTCAGTACATCAAACCCAAGGAAATGACTATTGTTGTAGTGGGAGATAAATCGAAAATAGAAGAACAGATCGCCCCGTTCAAGCCGGGGAATTGAGAGACGCAGTCAGCTTTGGCGTTTACCGGCTCGTTATTGTCCTGTCTGGTTATTGATGGAATAACCTTCCGGAATTCGGACTAGGGCCTGATCGGGCTCCGCTACCTCTATGTCATACATTTCTCGAACAACCAAAAAAGAGCCGCCAGGATCCGTGGTCTCGACTTTCACAGTCAAACCATAAGGTAAGTAAGAATAAGCCTTACCACTAGGCTTACCATTCATCAGAACGAGGCGAATGGCACAATTAAGCCCGTTCACCATCTCATAACCCTTAATGCTTTCTGGTGGTAACTTCTTTATCATTTCATAGTAGAAAAGAGGCTGGTCCTGGCGCACGACAAGCTTAGCGAGTTTCCTACTGTGGACGATATTGTAAGTGTTGCCCTGCTCGTCCATAAACGTAGACCGGTCGCCCATGGTGTTCATGGTAGCCCCGGACGAAGCGCGGTAAAACACTCCTGCTTCTTGCTGCTTGAGAATCTTAGAGCCATCGGGTTGAATTTGATAAGTGAGTTTCCTTTGCTTGGCCTTAATCGGCTCGACAGTTGATTGTGCTCTAGTGGCGTCTTGGAAAAGTGAGAAAAACAGGATTGGACCACAAAGGGTAAGATGTATCCATTTCATCTCTTATCTTCTCTTTTGGTTTATTTACACCCAATAGTCCCACTGCTACCCTGCCGGATGTCATATTCGACGAACCCTGGGGCAGCAGCAACCTTTCAAAGAATAGCGCCGGTCAGTAATCCAATGCATTCTGCGCCTGATTTCTTGGCGAGGTCAATAATGGACACAATCTCGTCGAACGGCAACTCCATGTCTCCACGCAGGAAAAGCGTTCGGTCGCCGCGGTTCTTGAAAATTTCACTGAGCCTGCCCCCTAACTTCTCCCTGGCAACTACTTCCTGGTTGATTCTTAAGCTCAAGTCCCTGCCGACTGAGACCACAATGGCGGGGTTTTCGGTTTTTTGTGACTCTAGTACATCCCTCTCCGAACCGGGCCGGGGAATTTGGGTATCTAAGCCTTTCGATTGAATGGGGGTGATCACCATAAAGATGATGAGCAGTGTCAAAAACACATCGATCAGGGGAGTCACATTGATCTCGTCTTGTGTGCGCATGTTCGGCTCCTCCTCTCATCTCCTGTGGAGTTCACAGATTTTGCCTCTGTCTCGTATTAGACTCTGCTGGCTCACCATTGGTTCCCATTAACCGTAGCAAGGCGCCAGCACGTTCGTTCTGGGTGCCAAGCCGTAGGTTGAGGGAGAGTGAAAACAAGTGAGTTCAGGGAGCCTTGGGCCACAAGTGAAATCACAAAGTCGTCACCACCTAGTATTGTCAACTTGGGGAAAACCATCTCAACTCCTAAGGCAAACCAGCATGCACTGGGACCAAGAATCAATAACTTAGAGGCTGACAAATGACCTTACCACGACCTGAAATGGATTTACTTGACAACACGCATAGGACTTACGGAAAAGAACCACCGAGCAAGGGAAGATTTGGTTTCATGACTTGAGATTCCCTTTGACATTCTATGGGAAGAGGCCTACTCTTTCCTTAGACATTCTAAGGGGGATCTGATGACGACAGCGAATGTGGACATATTGCAGGGCACCCTCGACCTGCTGATCCTGAAAACCCTGGCCCTGGAACCCATGCATGGGTACGGGATCTCGCAGCGGATTCAGCAAGTCTCCAAGGAAGTGCTGCGCGTTCAGGAAGGTTCTCTCTACCCCGCACTGTACCGCCTGGAACGACGCGGATGGATCGATTCCGAATGGGGAGCTTCGGAGAACAACCGCAAGGCAAAGTACTACCGCTTGACTAAGGCAGGCCGGAAGCAGTTGGAGCTTGAAACGAGGACTTGGGAGCGGCTGGCAGCTGCCGTAGCCCAGATACTTCAGAACGCTTGAAGAGAGAGGTGGCGATGGACTCTCAATCCCTCTTTGGCTTGTCGGGCCAAGAGGCAGGTCCATCTTAAGGGATCACTCAGTGAAATTATAGAGGTCAGCAGATGGCTCCTCTCACCAAATTCCTGGCAGCTTTCCGTGCCCTATTGTCAGGGAACAGATCTGAAAGCGATCTTTCAACGGAATTGCAGTTCCATCTGGAGTGCAGGATCGAGGAAAACCTCA